>NZ_JAWNFK010000010.1:0-94798 GCF_034107965.1 Enterobacter sp. 61D5 | reverse complement strand
ATCCGAAAGGATGGCCTTTTTACGTTTAAGCATCACAGAAATTTGTTGGCCAGATAAGGCAAAGCTGCCACCCGGCAAGTCAGATCGCACTCCACTCCACAATAAACTCCGCAATCCCATCCACATCATTTAAATCCAGCATTGGAACTTCAAGCGGCAATACAACATCACTGGCCACCGCAATCACATGCTCATCCAGCGTTAATTCGCTGAAATCATGCCCGGCATCGCTTCTGAACAGCAGGATCTTAGGCACGGCCTCATGCTTAAATCCCTCAACCAGCACCAGATCCAGCGTGGCATGATCCATCCGGCTGACCAGATAGGCGAGATCCAGCGGCGCCTCATCCGGCGTTTCTGTCATCAGCGCCCAGCGTTGAGTACTTGCCACCATCGTTTGCGCTGCGCCCGCTTTACGCAATGCATAGCTATCTTTGCCCGGTCTATCGACATCCATATTATGGTGGGTATGTTTAATCAATCCTGGACGGATACCTCTGGCACAAAGCGCAGGAATGAGCTTTTTCAGCAGCGTGGTTTTCCCGGTCCCACTCCAGGCGGAAATGGCTACGACAGGTATCATCTTTTCTCCTGCATCATCTGCAAATCGTCAGGCGTATTCACATTCACAAAAGCTGATTTTAAATCGCTAAAATCAACGGGATGACCGCCAGACTCGCGCATAAAGGCCATCACCCTGCGCTCTCCCGTAGCCAGATAGGACTGCAGGGCTGGCGCTAGGGATCGGTGCATCAATGCGATAGCAGGATGATCACGCTCGCCGTCATGTACCCAAACCACAGGAGCCGTACCCCGAAGCAGCAACAAACGCTCGACAAGACAGGACGGAATAAACGGAGTATCGCAGGGACAGAAGATGAACCACTCTCCGTGAGACTGTTGCATGACCGAAAGCATACCAGCCAGCGGTCCCGGGTAATTCTCAAGGATATCCTGGTAAACGGCGTACCCGCTGAGCTGGTAAGTGTCGATATGCCGGTTAGCACTGATGGCCATTGTCGACACCTGGCCTGCGAGCATGTCAGCGACACATTGCCATAAGGGTTTGCCGTTCAGGCGTTGAAGCCCCTTATCTTTTCCCCCCATTCGCGTTGCTCTGCCACCTGCCAGAACGACCCCAATGATTTCCTGGCTAAGATTCACGAATATCGCCTCTTTTATTGTGGGATTGACCCTGCTAACGTGTCACTCTAAATGAAAGGAGCACCACCATGAAATGTAAACGTCTGAATGAAGTTATTGAACTCCTCCAGCCCGCCTGGCAAAAAGAGCCAGAGCTAAATCTGATGCAATTTTTACAGAAACTGGCGAAAGAGTCAGGTTTTGACGGCGAACTGGCAGACCTTTCTGACGACATCCTGATCTACCACCTTAAAATGCGTGACTCTGCCAAAGATGCTGTTATTCCTGGTATTCAGAAGGATTATGAGGAAGATTTTAAGACCGCATTACTGCGCGCCCGAGGCGTAATTAAAGAGTAAAAGCTTGTAAGCGGCGGCACCGAAATCGCCACAAGATGATATCCTGAATCATTCGTATAATTTCCGGATGATCGGATGAACGACCAGGCTTTTACTTTCCAGACATTACACCCGGACACCATTATGGATGCCCTGTTTGAACAGGGTATTCGGGTGGATTCCGGGCTAACACCGTTAAACAGCTATGAAAACCGCGTCTATCAATTTCAGGACGAGGATCGTCAGCGCTTCGTCGTAAAGTTCTATCGTCCTGAACGCTGGTCCGCAGAACAAATTCAGGAAGAGCATCAGTTTGCTCACGATCTGCTGGATGACGATGTTCCCGTTGCCGCGCCGCTAAAATTCAATGACCAAACGCTCCTCACGCACGAAGGGTTTTACTACGCTGTATTCCCGAGCCTGGGTGGCCGCCAGTTTGAAGCGGATAATATCGATCAGATGGAGTGGGTTGCCCGCTATCTTGGGCGCATACACCAGACGGGACGCAAAAAAGCCTTTATTGCCCGCCCGACTATCGGGATTCAGGAATACCTTCTTGAGCCACGCGAAATATTCGAAACGTCTGCCATGATCCCCGCTGCGTTAAAGGATGATTTCCTCAACGCCACCGATAAGCTCATTGCTGCTGTTAAAACCTGCTGGCGTGACGATATTTCCGTCCTGCGCCTGCATGGCGATTGTCATGCAGGAAATATCCTCTGGCGTGATGGCCCGCTGTTTGTCGATCTCGATGATGCGCGTATGGGGCCCGCGGTTCAGGACCTGTGGATGCTGCTCAATGGCGACAAAGCCGAGCAACGCATGCAGCTTGAAACCATTATTGAAGCTTATGAAGAATTTAGCCCGTTTAATTCAGACGAAATTGCCCTGATTGAGCCTTTACGTGCGATGCGTTTTGTTTATTATCTCGCATGGTTAATCAGGCGTTGGGACGATCCCGCATTTCCCCGGAATTTCCCGTGGCTTACCGGAGAGGATTACTGGCGTAGCCAGATATCTACATTTACTGAGCAGGTCAAGGTTCTTCAGGAACCCCCTCTGCAATTAACGCCGATGTATTAATTGGACACACCCAGGAGAGAGTTAATCATGAAAAAAATTTGGCTGGCGCTGGCAGGTATGATTCTGGCATTTAGCGCTTCTGCTGCGCAGTTTACCGACGGCAAACAGTACACCACGCTGGACAAACCGGTCGCTGGCGAGCCACAGGTTCTGGAGTTTTTCTCATTCTACTGCCCACACTGCTATCAGTTCGAGCAGGTGCTGCATGTTTCGGATAGCGTGAAGAAAAAGCTGCCAGAAGGCACCAAAATGACCAAGTACCACGTCGAGTTCCTGGGCCCATTGGGTAAAGACCTGACCCAGGCGTGGGCGGTTGCGATGGCACTGGGCGTGGAAGATAAGATCACTGCGCCAATGTTTGAAGCCGTACAGAAAACCCAGACCGTTCAGACCACTGCGGATATCCGTAAAGTGTTCGTTGATGCCGGCGTGAAAGGTGAAGAGTATGACGCTGCATGGAACAGCTTTGTGGTGAAATCTCTGGTTGCTCAGCAGGAAAAAGCGGCTGCTGACCTCCAGCTTCAGGGCGTTCCGGCGATGTTTGTTAACGGCAAATACCAGCTGAACATGCAGGGCATGGACACCAGCAGCATGGATATCTTCGTACAGCAGTATGCTGATACCGTGAAATACCTGGTTGAGAAAAAGTAATTTCGCTGATGTAAAAACGCCGGTCACTGACCGGCGTTTTTGTATGAAGATTTAATATTGTCTATCTGTTCGTCTTTCTCTTTCCAGAGCGTATTAAGCCACTGCTGGAAACGACGCTTGAAATTCTTATCGTTAACGTAATCACCGTGCAGCCCGGCATCTATCGGCACCAGATCGACACGCACAACAATGCGCGTCAGTTTGCCGCTGAGCATATCGTAGAACGGCGTCTTATCGTTTTCCGGATAGCAGAGCGTGACGTTCAGGAGTTTATCGAACTGTGATCCCAGCACGTTAAGCGCCATCGCAATACCCGCAGCCTTTGGCGGCAGCAAGTGCTGATAAGGAGAGCGGGTTTGTTGATGCTTCTCCTCCGTAAATCTGGAGCCTTCAACAAAGTTCACGATGGTCGTAGGATGCGCGCGAAACTTTTCGCAGGAACGGCGCGTGGTCTCCACATCTTTGCCGCGACGCTCGGGATGACGAATCAAATAGCTGCGCGAATAGCGTTTCATAAACGGCATATCAAGCGCCCAGCAGGCCAGCCCGATAAAAGGCACCCAGGCGAGCTGCTGTTTCAGAAAGTATTTGTTCATCGGGATGTGTTTGCGAAAAAGTACGCATAACACCACGATGTCCGCCCAGCTGTGGTGATTGCAGATCAGCAGATACCAGTTCTTCTTGTTAAGACTCTCCAGCCCTTTGATATCCCACTTCAGATGCGGGTTCAGGCACAGCAGGATCGCCAGTCCTTCGCACCAGCAGTACATCATGAAATTACAAAATGCGGACACGGCTCGCCACACCACAGGGACAGGCAACAGCAGTTTAACGATCCCGGCGATAATGATCGGCACAGAGCAGGCGACAGTCAACAGGATAGTTAAAATGATGCTTAACAGTAATGTTATTGCAGCGAGCAATCTCGACATGATGAGCTTTTTCAAATGGTTAGCTGTAATTGAGCGGTCGGCTATGCAACGCCGGGCGCTGATTTTACCAGAAAACAGACAAATTAATGGAGATTTGACGTGATGATTTCGCCGCTTTTACCCTGTCGCAGAAGATTTCTCTGTGATTCCGCGCTTAACAAGGCTTATATCCACATAGACTAAATTGCCATCAGGTGACCAAATAGAGAAGATCTAATGCGATAACAGCATGATAATTAAGATCTAAAAATTAACTCATATGTTTTTTTTACGTCTGTTATTCATATGAAGTGAAAATATACACAAACTTATCCACAGTTTGATTTTTGCGAGCGATCCTCACGATCGCAAAATCTTTTCCTGTATCTGGCGCTAATACCTGATGTTTTCATCCTTCTGTGGCATCCTTTACCCATAAATTGATTAAAGGCACGGACATTATGGTTCAGATCCCAGAAAACCCTCTTATTCTCGTCGATGGCTCTTCTTACCTGTATCGGGCATACCATGCGTTTCCTCCTCTGACCAATAGCGCAGGGGAACCTACCGGCGCAATGTACGGCGTGCTGAACATGCTGCGCAGCCTGATCCTTCAGTATCAGCCAACCCATGCGGCTGTGGTCTTTGATGCGAAAGGTAAAACTTTCCGCGACGAGCTGTTTGAGCATTACAAATCTCACCGTCCGCCAATGCCTGACGATCTGCGCGCGCAGATTGAGCCGCTGCACACCATGGTAAAAGCGATGGGGCTGCCGCTGCTGGCCGTCTCTGGCGTTGAAGCCGATGACGTCATCGGTACGCTGGCGCGTGAAGCAGAAAAGATGGGGCGTCCTGTTCTGATCAGTACCGGTGATAAAGATATGGCGCAGCTGGTGACGCCAGGCATCACCCTGATTAACACCATGACCAACACCATTCTGGGGCCAGAAGAAGTGGTCACAAAGTACGGCGTGCCGCCTGAGCTGATTATCGACTTCCTCGCGTTGATGGGCGACTCCTCGGATAACATCCCGGGTGTCCCTGGCGTCGGTGAAAAAACCGCTCAGGCGCTGCTCCAGGGGCTGGGTGGTCTGGATACGCTCTACGCGGAGCCGGACAAAATCGCCGGGCTCTCCTTCCGTGGCGCAAAAACCATGGCCGGAAAACTGGAAGAGAACAAAGAGGTGGCTTATCTCTCCTATAAGCTGGCCACAATCAAAACCGATGTCGAACTGGAGCTGGGCTGTGAGCAGCTTGAAGTGCAACAACCTTCCGCTGACGATCTGCTGAGCCTGTTTAAGAAATACGAATTCAAGCGCTGGACCGCTGACGTGGAAGCCGGTAAATGGCTGCAGGCGAAAGGGGCTAAACCTGCTGCAAAGCCGAAGGAGACAATCGTCGTTGACGCAGAAGAGCAGGCGGAAGAAGAAGCCGTGGCGCTTTCCTTCGACAACTACGAAACCATTCTTGAAGAGTCACGGCTGATCGCCTGGATCGATAAACTGAAAAAGGCGCCGGTCTTCGCCTTTGATACCGAAACCGACAGCCTCGATAACATCTCTGCCAATATGGTTGGCCTGTCATTTGCGACAGAGCCGGGTATTGCCGCCTACGTCCCTGTGGCGCACGATTACCTGGATGCGCCGGAGCAGATCTCCCGTGAACGCGTGCTTGAGCTGCTGAAGCCGATCCTGGAAGACGAAAAGGCGCTCAAGGTTGGGCAAAACCTCAAGTACGACCGAGGCATTCTGCAAAATTACGGCATTGAACTGCGCGGGATTGCCTTCGACACCATGCTTGAATCCTACATTCTGGACAGCGTCGCGGGCCGCCATGATATGGATTCCTTATCTGACCGCTGGCTCAAGCACAAAACGATCACCTTTGAAGAGATTGCCGGTAAAGGGAAAAATCAGCTCACCTTTAACCAGATTGCTCTGGAAGAAGCGGGGCGCTACGCGGCGGAAGACGCAGATGTCACGCTGCAGCTGCACCTGAAGATGTGGCCAAAACTGCAGAAGCTTGAAGGTCCGCTGAACGTGTTCCAGCATATCGAGATGCCGCTGGTGCCCGTGCTGTCCCGCATTGAACGCAACGGCGTGAAAATCGACCCAACGGTGCTGCATAACCACTCCGGGGAGCTGGCGCAGCGTCTGACCGAGCTCGAGCAAAAAGCGCATGAGCTTGCTGGCGAGCCGTTTAACCTCTCTTCGCCGAAGCAGCTGCAAACCATTCTGTTTGAAAAGCAGGGCATCAAGCCGCTGAAGAAAACTCCTGGCGGCGCGCCGTCAACCTCTGAAGAGGTGCTGGAAGAGCTGGCGCTGGATTACCCGCTGCCAAAAGTGATTCTGCAGTACCGTGGCCTCGCGAAGCTGAAGTCTACCTACACCGACAAGCTTCCGCTGATGATCAACCCGAAAACGGGTCGTGTGCACACGTCTTACCATCAGGCTGTCGCGGCGACCGGTCGTCTCTCGTCAACCGATCCCAACCTGCAGAACATCCCGGTACGTAACGAAGAAGGCCGCCGTATTCGCCAGGCTTTCATAGCACCAGAGGATTATCTGATTGTCTCTGCTGACTACTCGCAAATTGAGCTGCGCATTATGGCGCATCTGTCCCGCGACAAAGGCCTGCTGACTGCGTTTGCAGAAGGGAAGGATATCCACCGGGCAACCGCGGCGGAAGTCTTCGGCTTGCCGCTGGAGAGCGTGACCAACGAGCAGCGCCGCAGTGCTAAGGCGATCAACTTCGGTCTTATTTACGGCATGAGCGCATTTGGTCTTTCGCGCCAGCTCAACATTCCGCGTAAAGAGTCGCAGAAGTATATGGATCTCTATTTCGAGCGTTATCCGGGCGTGCTGGAATATATGGAACGCACCCGCGCGCAGGCGAAGGAAAAAGGTTACGTCGAAACCCTGGATGGCCGCCGTCTCTACTTACCGGACATCAAATCCAGCAACGCGGCGCGTCGCGCTGGCGCAGAGCGTGCGGCGATCAACGCCCCGATGCAGGGTACCGCGGCGGACATTATTAAGCGTGCCATGATCGCCGTTGATGCCTGGCTGGAAGAAGAGAAGCCTCGCGTGAAAATGATCATGCAGGTACACGATGAACTGGTATTTGAAGTGCATAAAGACGACCTCGACGCCGTGTCGAAGAAGGTCCACGAACTGATGGAAAGCAGCATGACGCTTGACGTGCCGTTGCTGGTGGAAGTAGGAAGTGGCGAAAACTGGGATCAGGCTCACTAAGGGTTCTTCGCATAACGCGCTTTTTATGTAAGTTTGCAACATAACAACGTGCGTTTTGTGACAATCATTAGAATTCCCTATGTAAAGAATGAAAAAAAACTACAAAAAGTGCTTTTTCTGCAGCACAAAAAGGGGTAGAGTTGTCGGCGTAGGGTACAGAGGTAAGATGTTCTATCTTTCAGACCTTTTACTTCACGTAATCGGATTTGGCTGAATATTTTAGCCGCCCCAGTCAGTAATGACTGGGGCGTTTTTTATTGCGGCAAAGAAAAATTCAGGCAAAAAAAACGCGGCTATCGCCGCGCTCCGTATTACTCTTGTTCCGCTTCCGTCGCGGGTTCCAGCTCGCTAAACCAGGTATCGAGCTTCTGACGCAGCTTGTCCACGCCCTGCTTTTTCAGCGAGGAGAACGGCTCAACCTGCACATCACCGTTGAACGCCAGAACCGCTTCGCGAACCATATTCACCTGCGCTTTGCGCGCGCCGCTCGCCAGCTTATCGGCTTTCGTCAGCAGCACCAGCACGGCGATATCGCTTGCTACAGCCCAGTCGATCATCTGCTGATCCAGATCTTTCAGGGGATGGCGTATATCCATCAGCACAACCAGACCTTTCAGGCACAGGCGTTTTTCCAGGTATTCACCCAGCGCACGCTGCCACTTGATTTTCATCTCTTCCGGTACCTGCGCGTAACCGTAGCCCGGTAAGTCGACCAGGCGTTTGCCCTCTGCGACTTCAAACAGGTTGATCAGCTGGGTACGGCCAGGTGTTTTTGAGGTGCGCGCCAGGCTCTTCTGATTGGTCAGCGTATTCAGGGCGCTGGATTTCCCCGCATTGGAGCGGCCAGCAAATGCCACTTCAATACCGGTATCAGAAGGAAGGTGCCGAATATCGGGCGCACTGGTGACAAAATGCGTCTGTTGGTAGTTCCAGGTAGTCACGTGGTCGTCTCCAAAATCGTAATCTGAAGGGGATTATACCCGAATGCAGGCAAAAGGCTTTTCTGATTGCTATGAGCTGTAGGCGAATGCCACAACCGGTGTGAGAGATCGGCCAGTAATGCTATGGGAGATTTCAGAGAATTCGCAGGCGTCAAAAAAGGCAAACTGTTTTAAATCATAAGCTTATTTCCAGGTAATTGTCTGAAAAACCCTTTTTGTACCGTTTCGTTGCTTGTTAGTTTAACGGAACAAGGTAAAGTGTGCGTCAGGGCGAGGAAGCCAACAGGAAATCGACTTAAGGATTAGGGTCAGGAGCGCCAGGAGGCGAAGACGCAGGATTGTCAGGATGACCAGCGCCTGGAGGCGTTTTAAAAGGAAATGGAACCGTATCACGGACGGTATTAGCCAAGGGATAAACAGGGTTTGTTGTTGGCAAACACGGAAAGTCTGACCCGCTAAGGGTTGTGAGTCAGGAAAAAAGGCGACAGATTGCTCTGTCGCCTTTTTTCTTTGCTTGCTTTCTGCTAGATTTCGCCGCAATTCTATACTGAAGAAAACGACTTAAAGATAAAACATCATGAAAAAACCAACCTCCGCTGCGGGCGCGAAACGCCCCGCAAAAGCACGCCGCAAAACGCGCGAAGAACTGAACCAGGAAGCGCGCGATCGTAAACGCGACAAAAAACATCGCGGTCACGCTGCGGGTAGCCGTGCCAACGGTGGTGGTGCAGCGGGTGCTTCTGCAAAAGGCAAACAGCAGAAAGACCCTCGTATCGGCAGTAAAACTCCCATTCCACTGGGCGTGACAGACACCCCGGTCACTAAGCAGCATAAACCAAAGAGCGAGAAACCTATGCTTTCACCGCAGGCTGAGCTGGATTTGCTGGAGAACGATGAGCGCCTGGACGCGCTGCTGGAACGTCTTGAAGAAGGTGAAACCCTGACCGCTGAAGAGCAGTCATGGGTGGATGCCAAACTGGATCGTATCGATGAACTGATGCAGAAGCTGGGCCTGTCATACGACGATGACGAAGATGAAGAAGAAGACGAGAAGCAGGAAGATATGATGCGTCTTCTGAAGGGTGGAAACTAACATTTGCACCCGGCAGGCACGATAGTCCTGCTTATAACCCTTCCGGTTATATGTTATCTGGTGTGGTTATTCGTTAAACTACGGCGGTTGTCGCGGCGACAGAAGTGGCTGCGCACCCGAATGATGGCCCGCGATGGGGCCAGAACGGGCCGCCGTATACGAACGCGACACCAACGGAAGGAGTGAGCATGTCAGCACCAACTATCGACTGGGATTTGGCCCTAATCCAGAAATATAACTATTCCGGGCCGCGTTATACGTCATACCCCACCGCGCTGGAGTTCTCCGATGCTTTCGGCGAGGCTGATTTCCAGCAGGCTGTCGCGCGCTATCCTGAGCGTCCGCTGTCGCTCTACGTCCATATTCCGTTCTGCCATAAGCTCTGCTACTTCTGCGGCTGCAATAAAATCGTTACCCGTCAGCAGCACAAAGCCGACCAGTATCTTGACGCGCTCGAACAAGAAATTGTCCATCGCGCGCCGCTGTTTACTGGCCGTCACGTCAGCCAGCTGCACTGGGGCGGCGGGACGCCAACCTATCTGAATAAAGCGCAAATAAGCCGCCTGATGACCCTGCTGCGCGGCAATTTCAGTTTTAACGCCGACGCTGAAATCTCGATCGAAGTCGATCCGCGTGAAATTGAGCTAGATGTACTGGATCACTTACGCGCCGAAGGCTTCAATCGTCTGAGCATGGGCGTGCAGGATTTCAATAAAGAGGTTCAGCGTCTGGTGAACCGCGAGCAGGACGAAGAATTTATCTTTGCCTTACTCAATCACGCGCGTGAGATTGGTTTCACCTCGACCAATATTGACCTGATATACGGCCTGCCAAAGCAAACGCCGGAAAGCTTCGCATTCACCCTGAAGCGCGTGGCCGAACTCAACCCGGACCGCCTGAGCGTCTTTAACTATGCGCATCTGCCGACGCTCTTTGCCGCTCAGCGCAAAATCAAAGATGCCGATCTTCCTTCTGCCCAGCAGAAGCTGGATATCCTGCAGGAAACCATCGCCTCGCTGACCGAAACCGGCTATCAGTTTATCGGGATGGATCACTTTGCTCGTCCGGATGACGAGCTGGCGATTGCTCAGCGTGAAGGCGTTCTGCACCGTAACTTCCAGGGCTACACAACCCAGGGCGATACCGATTTGCTGGGGATGGGCGTCTCTGCTATCAGCATGATTGGCGACTGTTACGCGCAGAACCAGAAAGAGCTGAAGCTTTACTACCAGCAGGTTGATGAAACGGGCAACGCGCTGTGGCGCGGCATTGCGTTAACGCGCGACGACTGCATCCGGCGCGAGGTGATTAAGGCGCTCATCTGCAACTTCCGTCTCGATTTCAGCGACGTTGAGTCGCAGTGGGATCTGCACTTCAGCGATTATTTTGCGGAAGACCTGAAGCTGATTGCACCGCTGGCGAAAGACGGGCTGGTGGATGTGTCGGAGAGCGCGATTGAGGTCACGCCGAAAGGGCGTCTGTTGATTCGTAATATCTGCATGTGCTTTGACGCGTATCTGCGTCAGAAAGCGCGACTGCAGCAGTTCTCGCGGGTGATTTAAGGCGCATTGCCAAAAGCACTAAACGTAGGCCGGGTAAGGCGAAGCCGCCACCCGGCTTTTACGTTCAACTCGCTAGCTAAACAGCCCAACCAGCGCCGCGCACAACATAGCCGCAACGGCTGTTTGTGGCGTGTGGCTTTCAGCGGCTCCGCTAGAGAGCATATTCACGATTGTTTCCAGCATGATGTTCACCCCCAATTTCCGGGCACGATCATACAAAACTCATCGGAACAGTAAAGCGCAAAATAACGGCAATTTGCGCTCAATTAATAACCTTTACACAGCGGCGTGCGATCACTCCATTCCCAGCTCTTTAAGCTTGCGCGTCAGGGTATTACGTCCCCATCCCAGCAGGCGAGCGGCTTCCTGCTTATGACCCTGCGTATGACGAAGCGCGGTAGTTAACAGCGTACGCTCCATCTCCGGCTGAGCTTCAGACAGCAGATTTTGATGACCGGAACGCAGCGCGCGGTCGGCCCACTGCGCCAGCAGCGTCGCCCAGCTGTCCGGCAGCGCGTGCCCGGTACTGCTTTCAGGCGCGGTCGCTTCAAACAGCTCGGCCGGTAAATCCTGAATCAGCACTTCCTGCCCGGCAGCCATCACGGTTAACCAGCGGCAGGTATTTTCCAGCTGACGCACGTTGCCCGGCCACGCCAGACGCGTCAGAGCGGCATCGGTTTCCGGATGAAGCTGCTTGGCTTCCACGCCCAGCTCACGGGCGGCTACCTGCAGGAAATGGCGTGCCAGGCGGGGAATATCTTCCCGACGCTCACGCAGCGGCGGCAGATGAACGCGGATGACGTTCAGACGGTGGAATAAATCCTCACGGAATTTTCCTTCCTGCACGCGTTGTTCCAGGTTCTGATGGGTCGCGGCGATAATACGTACGTCCACCTTCACCGGCGCATAGCCGCCCACGCGATAAAATTGCCCGTCGGCCAGCACGCGCAGCAGGCGGGTCTGGACATCCAGCGGCATATCGCCGATCTCATCCAGGAACAGTGTGCCGCCGTCAGCCTGTTCGAACCGCCCCTGGCGAATGGTATTGGCGCCGGTAAATGCCCCTTTTTCATGGCCGAACAGTTCGGACTCAATCAAATCCTTCGGGATCGCCGCCATATTCAGGGCGATGAACGGCGCTTTTGCCCGCGGGCTGTGGCGGTGCAATGCATGCGCCACAAGCTCTTTACCGGTTCCCGACTCACCGTTAATCAATACGCTGATGGACGAGCGGGACAAACGACCGATAATGCGAAACACGTCCTGCATCGCCGGCGCTTCACCGATGATATCTGTCGTTGGCCCAAAATCGGGCGCGTGGCGCGGCTGTTGCTGCTCCTGATAATGGCTAATCGCGCGCTCAACCAGCGCTACCGCTTCGTCGATATCAAACGGTTTGGGCAGGTAATCAAACGCCCCTTGCTGATAGGCGCTTACTGCGGCATCCAGATCGGAGTGCGCGGTCATTATGATGACCGGAAGCATAGGGTGGCGTTGTTTGATCTGCTTTAACAGCGCCAGCCCGTCCATGCCCGGCATACGAATATCCGAAAGCAGAACATCTGGCGTTTTGGTGGTGAGTGCGTCGAGCACTTCGCTGCCGCTCTCAAACGTCGTGCAGCTTAATCCTGCCCCTGTGAGCGCGCGTTCAAGCACCCAACGGATGGAGCTATCGTCATCGACTACCCAGACTATCCCTCGTTGCATAAACGTCACCTTTATTTTTTAATCGGCAGGAAAACCGAAAACTCGGTATGTCCCGGCCAACTGGTAAATTCAATTTTCCCGGAGTGTTGATCGATCAAACTGCGGGCAATGGATAAGCCCAGGCCGGTCCCGCCTTCGCGACCGCTTACCATCGGGTAGAACAGGGTGTCCTGCAAATGCGATGGAATGCCGGGCCCGTTATCCTCAACGTCAATTCGGGCGGCCAGCCGGTAGCGCACGCCGTGTAACGTGAGCTGGAAGGCGGTGCGGGTGCGTAAAATAATCTCACCGCCTTCAGGCCCCAGCGCCTGCAGGGCATTACGCACAATATTCAACAGGACCTGCTCAATCTGGTCCGGGTCATGGGCCAGTTCCGGCAGGCTTGGGTCGTAATCACGTACTAGCGTGACGTTCTCTGGCAGCTCCATTGAGACGAGCTTCACCACCCGCTCAGCCACTTTATGGATGCTTTCTGTGACGTGCATTCCCGGCTGCTGCGGACCGAGAAGACGGTCTACCAGGTTCCGCAGACGGTCCGCCTGCTCAATGATGACGTTGGTATATTCCGCCAGCGCGGGATCGGGCAGCGCCTTGGTCAGAAGCTGCGCCGCGCCGCGTAATCCACCCAGCGGGTTTTTGATTTCATGTGCCAGACCGCGCACCAGGTCACGGGCGGCAATCTGCTGCGCATGTTGAAGCTGCTCCTGGCTCAGTCGACGCTGATTATCCATCGGCGCCATTTCCAGCAGGATCAGACCTTCGGGAAGACGTTGCGCTGTTAGCGACAGAATGTGCGAGCGCCCGTCGATCACCAGCGTGACTTCGTTATCGGTAAACCCCTGGCCAGCCTGCAAACTTTCCTGCATCAGGCCAATATTCAGCGAAAAATAGCTCAGGAGTTCAGGAAGCGGGGTGCCGAACAGTTTACGTGCGCTTTGGGCGAGCAGCTGCTGCGCGGCCGGGTTGGCGTAATGAACGGCCAGCTCGTCATCGACCAGCAATATGCTGTTAATCAAAGAATTGAGGATCTGCCCAGCATCGGGCAGCGTGCCAGTTGCCATTCAGCAGTCTCCTGGAGTCGTTTGCACTAATTTAGTGCAGTATAGCGTTTTCGGCGTAAAAAGGGCGTGAGATCAGGTTGTTGGTGGAGAAAAAAGCCCATCCGGAGATGGGCTAAAAGTTTCCACGGCAACTACCCCCGGCGTTTATCACGCCGGGTAAAACAACTTTTATTAAACGCTGTAGTACAGTTCGAACTCAACCGGGTGTGGAGTCATACGCACGCGGTCGTTCTCTTCCATACGCAGGGCGATGTAAGCATCGATAGCGTCGTCAGTGAATACGCCACCTGCAGTCAGGAACTCGCGGTCTGCGTCCAGCGCCTGCAGGGCTTCTTCCAGAGAGCCAGCAACCTGTGGGATCTCTTTCGCTTCTTCTGGCGGCAGGTCGTACAGGTTTTTGTCCATCGCTTCGCCCGGGTGGATCTTGTTCTTGATACCGTCCAGACCGGCCATCAGCAGTGCTGCGAAGCACAGGTATGGGTTAGCCGCTGGGTCCGGGAAGCGAACTTCGATACGACGCGCTTTAGGAGAAGCCACCACCGGGATACGGATAGAAGCAGAACGGTTACGTGCAGAGTAGGCCAGCATCACTGGCGCTTCGTAGCCCGGGACCAGACGCTTGTAGGAGTTCGTGGTTGGGTTCGCCAGGGCGTTGATCGCTTTAGCGTGTTTTATAACACCACCGATGTAATACAGCGCCTGCTCGGACAGACCGGCATATTTGTCGCCAGAGAACAGGTTGGTACCGTTCTTGGACAGAGACATGTGGCAGTGCATACCGGAACCGTTATCGCCAAACATTGGTTTTGGCATGAAGGTCGCGGTTTTACCGAAACGGTGCGCAACGTTGTGCACAACGTATTTGTAGATCTGAATTTCGTCCGCTTTTTTGGTCATGGTGTTGAAGCGGGTTGCCACTTCGTTCTGACCAGCAGTCGCCACTTCGTGGTGGTGAGCTTCAACAACCAGGCCCATCTCTTCCATCACCAGACACATGGTGGAACGAATGTCCTGTGCAGAGTCGACCGGAGGAACCGGGAAGTAACCGCCCTTCACGCCAGGACGGTGACCTTTGTTACCGCCTTCGTATTTGGTGGAGGAGTTCCATGCACCTTCGATGTCGTCGATAGCCACGTGGGAGCCAGAAATAGAGGCACCGAAACGGATGTCATCGAACAGGAAGAATTCTGGCTCTGGCCCGAACAGAACGGTGTCTGCGATGCCGGTAGAACGCAGGTACTCTTCAGCGCGTTTCGCGATAGAACGTGGGTCGCGGTCGTAGCCCTGCAGCGTGCCTGGCTCGAGGATGTCGCAACGGATGATCAGGGTTGGTTCTTCGAAGAACGGATCAATGACCGCAGTGGTCGCGTCTGGCATCAGAACCATGTCGGATTCGTTAATGCCTTTCCAGCCACCAATGGAGGAGCCGTCAAACATTTTGCCTTCTTCAAAGAATTCGGCGTTCACCTGATGAGCAGGGATTGTGACGTGCTGTTCTTTACCTTTGGTATCGGTGAAGCGCAGATCAACAAACTTCACTTCATGTTCGTTCAGCATCGTCAAAACGTGTTCAGCGGACATACTTAACTCTCCAGATTGGTCATTGTCGTCGTGGTAACGAGGTCTTCAATTTCTGTTTGTACTGGCTGGTGCCATGTGTTTTTTATAAAGCGAAATCTGTGCCAACTTTTAAATCACCCCAAAAAGGCGTTATCATGCGCACCATAGTGCAAAAGGGCTGCACCACAATGGATTTGTTGCACCAGTATAGTGCTTCAATGTGAACATTGAGCACCATATTGGTGCAATTTACGTTAAGGTGCCCTTTTACCGCTCCGTGAAAGCGATCACAAAGCATCTCTGCGATACTTGTTTGCGGGGGATGTTTGTGATCCTGTTTTGTAGTGCGATTAATCCGTGTACAATAACGCGCTATTTCTAAATGCCTGAGGCAAAGTTGTGATCGAAAATTTGCGTAACATCGCCATCATCGCGCACGTAGACCATGGTAAAACTACCCTGGTTGACAAGCTGCTGCAGCAATCCGGTACGTTTGATGCGCGTGCCGAAACCCAAGAACGCGTGATGGACTCCAACGATTTGGAGAAAGAGCGTGGGATTACCATCCTCGCGAAAAACACCGCGATTAAATGGAATGACTACCGTATCAACATCGTTGATACCCCAGGGCACGCCGACTTCGGTGGTGAAGTTGAACGTGTAATGTCCATGGTAGACTCCGTTCTGCTGGTCGTTGACGCAATGGATGGCCCAATGCCACAGACGCGCTTCGTGACCAAAAAAGCTTTTGCCCATGGTCTGAAGCCAATCGTTGTTATCAACAAAGTTGACCGCCCTGGCGCGCGTCCTGACTGGGTTGTTGACCAGGTCTTCGACCTGTTCGTTAACCTCGACGCGACCGACGAGCAGCTGGACTTCCCTATCGTTTACGCCTCTGCGCTGAACGGTATCGCAGGTCTGGACCACGAAGACATGGCTGAAGACATGACCCCGCTGTATCAGGCGATTGTTGACCGTGTTCCTGCACCAAACGTCGATCTCGACGGCACCCTGCAGATGCAGATCTCTCAGCTCGACTACAACAACTACGTTGGCGTAATCGGCATTGGTCGTATCAAGCGCGGTAAAGTGAAGCCTAACCAGCAGGTTACTATCATCGATAGCGAAGGCAAAACCCGTAACGGTAAAGTCGGTAAAGTACTGACTCACCTGGGTCTTGAGCGTATCGAGAGTGACGTTGCGGAAGCGGGCGACATCATCGCTATCACCGGTCTGGGTGAGCTGAACATCTCCGACACCATCTGCGATCCGCAGAACGTCGAAGCGCTGCCAGCCCTGTCCGTTGATGAACCAACCGTATCCATGTTCTTCAACGTCAACACCTCTCCGTTCTGTGGTAAAGAAGGTAAATTCGTTACCTCTCGTCAGATCCTTGACCGCCTGAACAAAGAGCTGGTGCACAACGTTGCGCTGCGCGTTGAAGAAACCGAAGATGCTGATGCATTCCGCGTTTCTGGTCGTGGTGAGCTGCACCTGTCTGTTCTGATTGAGAACATGCGTCGTGAAGGTTTCGAAATGGCGGTTTCCCGTCCGAAAGTAATCTTCCGCGAGATCGACGGCCGTAAACAAGAGCCGTTCGAAAACGTAACGCTGGACGTTGAAGAGCAGCATCAGGGTTCTGTGATGCAGGCTCTGGGTGAGCGTAAAGGCGACCTGAAAAACATGAATCCAGATGGCAAAGGCCGCGTACGTCTCGACTACGTGATCCCAAGCCGTGGTCTGATCGGCTTCCGTTCAGAGTTCATGACCATGACCTCCGGTACCGGCCTGCTGTACTCCACCTTCAGCCACTACGACGACGTTCGTCCGGGCGAAGTGGGCCAGCGTAACAACGGCGTGCTGATCTCCAACGGTCAGGGTAAAGCGGTTGCGTTTGCGCTGTTCGGTCTGCAGGATCGCGGCAAGCTGTTCCTGGGCCACGGCGCTGAAGTTTACGAAGGCCAGATCATCGGTATTCACAGTCGTTCTAACGACCTGACCGTAAACTGCCTGACCGGTAAGAAACTGACCAACATGCGTGCGTCCGGTACTGACGAAGCAACGGTTCTGGTTCCACCGATCAAGATGACTCTGGAGCAGGCTCTGGAATTCATCGATGATGACGAACTGGTCGAAGTGACTCCACAGTCAATTCGTATCCGTAAACGTCACCTGACCGAGAACGATCGTAAACGTGCTATGCGCGGTGCGAAAGAAGAGTAATACGGTCAATCCTTAGGCCGGGTAAGCGTCAGCGCCACCCGGCAACTAAAAAGCCGCTGATCTCTCAGCGGCTTTTTTATTCGATGATCGCCAGAATTCTTCATTACCTGGGGCGTTATGTCCCGAAGCTATCTCTTTCCTGCGAAATTCACGGATTAGGGTAACTCTGCTCCATTTATCACGAACACCCGATCTGCCGATGCAATCGTGGTTTCGCGATGCGCGATAATAATCCTGGTGATGTTCATCTCCTGTATAGACTGATTGACCTGACTTTCACTGGTTTTATCAAGGTGGCTGGTCGCCTCGTCCATGAATAAAATACCCGGTTTGCGGTATAATGCCCGGGCAATATAAATCCGCTGTTTTTGACCCCCGGACAACCCTTCCCCAAGTTCACCAATCAGTGTCTCGTAACCCATTGGTAGCTTTAAAATGTCATTATGAATATGGCTTGCGATGGCGCATTGCACCATCCACTGCTCGTCAATGTCAGGCCGAAAACCGGTGATATTCTCTTTGATAGAGCCTGAAAACAACTTATCTTCCTGCATGATACAGGCAATGCGTTCAGCATAATGCTCAAAACCAAGTTGCTTAATATCAATGCCATTAATTCGGACGCAGCCGTTCGACGGTTCGAATAAACCGCACAACACTTTCATCAAGGTGCTTTTACCTGCACCCGATACGCCCGTAATAGCAATACTCTCTCCGGCATGAATGGTCAGATTCAGTTTGCTGAATATAGGGTCCGCATGGTTATCATAACGGTAGGTCAGATCCTGAGTTTCGAGCGTTAAGGCTCCGTGTGGTAAACGCAGCGGGCTGGTGGCCGTTGAAGAAGATGCTTCCTGCAGCGCAATATCGGCAACGCGTTCATTATGTAAGTTGATGAGCTTCAGCTGAATGATAAAGTTGATCAGGGCATTTATTCGGTCATAGAACTGACTCCTGAAGGTATTAAACGCGATAAACATACCGATGGTTAAATGACTATCCATCATCAGCCTGCCGCTAACCCACAGGATAACAATTTGATCGCAGGCGGCGATAAAAGAGACGACACCACCAAAGAAGAGATCCATTCGCGTCAAACGAATGCCGGTATTGACCTTATCTGAAAAAAGATTAAACCAGTTATTGATTCTCAGGTCAGTCATCCCCTGAATCTTAATCGTCGCGATACCGTACAGGGTTTCCATAAAATAAGAATTAAGACGTGCTTCCTTGATTAACTCTTCTTCGGATAACTGGCGATAGTATCGATAGGTAGCAAACCGAATGAAGGTATATATTGCGGTAAAAGAGACCACTATCATACTGAGCTGAAAGTTGTATAAAAACATCATTACCAGCAAACCCATGAGCATTAGCGTATCAATAATGCTACCAGGTAAACCTGTGGTAAAAGTGGCCCGTATAACATCAAGCGAGTGGAAACGAGACTGAATGTCCCCCAGTTTGCGTCTTTCAAAATAGGTGGTTGGTAGCTTAATAAGGTGAGAAAAAAGGCTAAAACTCCACTGGACGTCAATGAGTGTTCCCAGTATCAGCATGGTCCAGGAGCGAATGATACTGACCGTCAAACGTAACAGAATCAGAATAAACAGCCCAAGACAGATGATATTAAGTAAACCGTAATCTCCGGATGCAATGACATTATCCGTGACTAATTGTGTTCCCACAGGCAACAGCAGGCTGATCAACTCAATCACCAGCGATAAGAAAAATATCTTCGCCAGTGATGTCATCAGTCCGTTGATATTCTTTAATAACGTGGAGGCTTTTAACCTGTTTTGCTTCTTTTGAACTGAGAAAGTGGTTCCCGGCCATACCTCAAGCACAACACCTGTAAAATGTTGGGACAATTCAGGAATGCTAATCACCCGTCGTCCAAACGCAGGGTCGTGGATCACCGCGCTGCTCTTATCGACCTTAATCAGTACGACAAAATGGTTAAAATCCCAATGCAATATGCAGGGCTTGCGCACGGCATGTAATTCCTGAAGGTCCACGGATAATGCGCGTGACGACATCTCCAGTTCACTGGCAATTGCTTTTATCGCATGGAGGTTGACCCCACGTGATGACAAATTGAATTGTTGCCGGAGTTGCAGTAGATCGACCTGCTTGCCATAAAAACTGCATATCATTGAAAGACAGGCCAGGCCACATTCGGACGCTTCAGTTTGAAAGACAACTGGGATGCGTTTAAATATCCTCAGATCCAACTTGCGCAGCAGCGTCTCAAGTGTATAAAGTTTATTCATTACCCGCGTCCGTTACGCTCATTTTCATTTCGTAAAAGGGCGATAATAACCACTCATAGATATGTCTCTTTTCAAGGAAAAGAGAAATCTGCGCTTTGGCTCCCTGGCTCAGTAAGAGTTGTTTTCCATGAACTTGCACAGACTGTAGGTCAGGTTTGATCATGATTTTGTACCAGGACTTTTTATCGTCATAGAATTCGTGTGCGATGGTCTGTTTTGACAGGAGTTCTGGCTTCGATGCCGGAAGCCTGGATATTGCTGATATTGATGCCCTGAACTGACCAAATTTTTCATAAGGAAAGGCGTCGTAACTGACATTAACGCGCTGGCCAATCGCCAGATAAGGAAGAACTTCATCGGGAACCCAGGTTTCGAGATAGCATGGTGAATGGATATTCTGCTGAACTCGCGCCAGTACATCGCCTGCGCCGATCATCTTACCTTGCGCCGTATTGATGGAGTCGATTAAGCCATCGGCTGTTGCCTCGATGACATAATTACCTTCCGCTTCTGTATTTAACTTTTCTTTTTCCAGCTCGTATTTTTGTTGCTCAAGCTGGTAAATCTGATGGTCATAATCAGCGCCCTGGGACTGGATCTGCTGATTGAGCGTATCGACCTGAACCTGGTCTTGTGATTTTCTGGCGACCAGGTCAGAAACATTGCTCTGCTGTTGATAGAGTAGTGCGTTTTGACTGCTCATCTGGTCTTTGGTGACCAGACCTTTTTCCTGATAACTACGGTAATCGTTAACGTTCTTCTCAATCTGATTCAGTTCCCGTTCAGCCTGCACGAGTAACCCAGATGAGGTATTAAAACTGGACTGATAATGATCTTTTTGAGTTGTTAGCGCAGCGAGCGTACGTTTTTTTGAAGAGTTCAAATTTGCCATCATTATGTTGATACTGTTTATCTGTAGCGCAATCTCCTTTTTTTTATTTTCATCAACCAGGCCTGATTGCGTCGATACACCCGAATGAATGAGAAAGAGAGCGTCACCTTTTTTTACGCGATCGCCTTCATTAACAAAACTCTTCACGACTGTCCCCTGCATTGATGCAGAGATATTCACTGAGCCAGGGAAAGTGGTTACCTCACCGTGAACGATGACGCGACGGGTATAGGAACCTTTGGCAATAAAAATAGAAATGGAAGCAATAAAAACAATGCTGAGCAATATGATAAAAGCAAAAGGGATGCCCGGCAGAAGAACGGCTTTCCCTTCCCACTGGGTACTCTGATATTCAATAGCTTCCTTGCGAAACATATCTGGCCTCTTGCAGGGTGGAAATAGCCGCTAAATATCAGCGGCTATGAGTTATAATGATTCAGGAATTAATGTCTACCGTGATCATTACCCTGGCGGCCACCACTACTTTTCGAACCACCATTACCTTTTGATGAACCACCGCTTTTACCACCAACGTTAACTGAGCAACCACCGCTAAAGGATGTGCTTTCAGAGTGAGAACCATCTTTATTAGTGGTGCTGGTGTGAGAATAGCTGCCATTACAACCAGCACTACCACCACCGAACATCCCACCAATCGCACTACCGATAGAACCCCACATTCCTGCACCGCTGACGTTACTTAATTCACTTTCATTGAGTTCACGCATTATTAATGTTCCTTGCAATAGTGAGCAAAAGGTATACCCATAATATCCATAGACTTTTTCCATACCATTTCACCATCCGTGAATGAAATGTTTTTTACGCCAAAACGCGTAAAATCCTTTTCGCTGTACGTCGACAGACCTGTGTCTGGATCACCAATATTTTCTTTTTGCCCGCAAAGTGGCATCATCCATGACACATTTATATCTTTGTAGAATGCTTTATCCGTTTTTCTTATTTCTGAGAAAATGCGATCTGTTATCGTTGTGTCTGTATTGATTTCTCCGTTAACTGTAGTTGTTAACTTATTGTCATCAGAATTAGGTGACCCATGGAAACCAATGATCGAACCATAGTTGATGATTTTGTTTTTTGCCGCTGGGAAAAGATAGTTAGCACATGAAGAAAGGCATAATCGCCTGACCTCAATGTTAATTTCTTTATCATGAATAATTCGTGCTATATTGATTGCAGTTTCGACATCACCACCACCACTGTTTATCGATATTGTTCTGACAGGGATAAGGTTTTTTTTGATAAGTCCCACAATGATTTTGTCATCATCTTTGGATATGTTTCCGTCGATATATAACGTATCAAAAACGAGGTGGGTTGAGGATTTTGGTTCAAGCCCTTGCTTCACAATTAATTGGCTAGAGAGTTGATATAAAATATCTCTGCTGGCTTTTTTAAATTGGTAGGCATTGTATGAATAAATAGCGAATGCGCAGAGTATTGCTATTAAAACGGCACTGAGGACGTATCCCTTTTTAATCTTCACGAAAGTGCAGCTCCATGTGTAAAGTAATGTAAACTTAGCATTATAAAAAAGAAGATAAATAGTGTATTTGTATCTAAATGTAAATTTAAGTAAGGTAAACTTGTTGAAATTTCTCGCAAAGCCGCGAGAAATGGGATTGCCATGGCAAAAACTGGGGAAATATGGTGATGAGAAAAATTTTATGGAAGCGTTTTTCTATAATTTTTTGCAAAATGAACTAAAACGTATATCTTCGCAAAAACGCACTTAAATAAAACTCATCCCAGCCTATCGCCCGAAAGCCAATATCATCTTCCTGGGCTAAATTTTTGTTCTTCATACTGCTCGCTCTCAGCGGAATCTCGTGCATAGCCAAACTTTATCTTTCCCGCTACAGTTACCTCTTCACGGCGAGCAGGAGATAACCATGCTTTATATCTTTGATTTAGGAAACGTAATCGTCGATATCGATTTTAATCGCGTGCTGGGTGCGTGGAGCGACTTTAGCCGCGTTCCGCTGGCGACACTGAAGCAGAATTTCGCGATGGGCGAGACCTTCCATCAGCATGAACGCGGCGAGATCGGTGATGAAGAATTCGCTGAACGTTTCTGTCAGGAGATGGATCTACCGTTGAGCTACGAGCAGTTTTCACACGGCTGGCAGGCGGTATTTGTCGCCATCCGGCCTGAAGTGATCGACATCATGCATAAGCTTCGCGAGCAGGGCCATCGGGTCGTTGTGTTGTCCAATACCAACCGTCTGCACACCACGTTCTGGCCTGAGGAATACCCTGAAGTTAAGGCGGCGGCCGACAAGATCTATCTTTCGCAGGAGATGGGGATGCGTAAGCCTGAAGCGCGAATTTATCAGGCTGTTCTGCAGTTAGAGGGATTCACCGCGGCCGATGCGGTCTTTTTCGACGACAACGCCGATAATATAGAGGGAGCTAACCAGTTAGGTATAACGTCAATTCTGGTGACCGGAAAAGAGACGATACCAAACTACTTTGCGAAGCAGCTATGCTAAAAACCGTTCATCAAAAAGCCACGCATCATACTCGCCCGCTGAGGGCATGGCTGAAACTGCTCTGGCACCGTATTGATGAGGACAACATGACCACGCTGGCGGGTAACCTCGCCTACGTGTCGTTGCTCTCATTAGTGCCGTTGGTGGCGGTCATCTTTGCCCTGTTTTCCGCCTTTCCGATGTTTGCGGACGTCAGCCTGCAGCTTCGTCATTTTGTCTTCGCGAATTTCATTCCTGCAACCGGGGATGTCATCCAGAACTACATTGAGCAGTTTGTTGCCAATTCCAGCAAGATGACGGCAGTGGGGGCGTGCGGTCTTATCGTTACCGCGCTGCTGTTGATGTACGCCATTGATAATGCGCTGAACACTATCTGGCGGAGTAAAAAAGCGCGGCCAAAGGTCTATTCCTTTGCCGTGTACTGGATGATTCTCACGCTGGGGCCGCTGCTGGCCGGGGCGAGCCTGGCGATCAGTTCGTATCTTCTCTCCTTGCGCTGGGCGAGTGAGTTAAACGGCGTAATTGATAATGCGCTTCGCATCTTCCCGTTGATCCTGTCGTGGCTCTCGTTCTGGCTGCTCTATAGCGTCGTGCCGACCACGCGCGTGCCTAACCGCGATGCGGTTGTGGGGGCGCTGGTGGCGGCGTTGCTTTTTGAGCTCGGTAAAAAAGGGTTTGCCCTCTACATCACCATGTTTCCGTCCTATCAGCTGATTTACGGCGTGCTGGCGGTGATCCCCATTTTGTTTGTCTGGGTCTACTGGACCTGGTGTATCGTCTTGCTTGGTGCCGAAATAACTGTCACTCTCGGTGTGTACCGCGAACTTAAAAAAGCAGCAGAAGCTGAAAAACAATTAGAAGCAGACCAACCATGATTGCATTGATACAGCGCGTAACCCGTGCCAGCGTCACCGTGGAGGGAGAGGTGACGGGTGAAATTGGCCCAGGACTTTTGGTGTTGTTAGGTGTCGAAAAGGATGACGACGAACAAAAAGCCAACCGCTTGTGTGAGCGCGTGCTGGGCTACCGTATTTTCAGCGATGCGGAAGGCAAGATGAACCTGAACGTCCAGCAGGCGGGCGGCAGCGTGCTGGTGGTTTCCCAGTTTACGCTGGCAGCGGATACCGAGCGCGGCATGCGCCCGAGCTTCTCTAAAGGCGCCGCGCCGGATCGTGCGGAAGCACTTTACGAGTACTTTGTTGAGCGTTGTCGCCAGCAGGAAATGAAAACGCAAACCGGACGATTCGCTGCAGATATGCAGGTTTCGCTGGTGAACGATGGCCCCGTCACATTCTGGCTCCAGGTATGAGCCAACTGGCGGCGTGGCCGCGGGTAACAAGAGAGAGTACAGCTATGTATCACCTTCGAGTACCGCAAACGGAAGAAGAGTTAGACGCTTATTACCAGTTCCGCTGGGAAATGCTGCGCAAGCCACTGCATCAGCCAAAAGGATCTGAACGCGACGCCTGGGATGCGATGGCTCACCATCAGATGGTGATGGACGAAGAGGGTAACCTCGTCGCCGTCGGGCGCTTGTATATCAACGCCGATAACGAAGCGTCGATTCGCTTTATGGCGGTTCATCCCTCCGTTCAGGACAAAGGTCTGGGAACGCTAATGGCGATGACCCTTGAGTCCGTCGCCCGTCAGGAAGGCGTTAAGCGCGTCACCTGTAGCGCCCGCGAAGATGCCGTAGAATTTTTTGCCAAGCTCGGTTTTGTGAATCAGGGGGAAATCACAACCCCGCAAACCACGCCGATTCGTCATTTTTTGATGATCAAACCCATCGCCACGCTGGATGATATTCTTCATCGCGCCGACTGGTGTGGACAGCTGCAGCAGGCCTGGTATCAGCACATTCCGCTCAGTGAAAAAATGGGCGTGCGCATTCAGCAGTACACCGGACAAAAATTTATTACCACCATGCCGGAAACCGGCAATCAGAACCCGCACCACACCCTGTTTGCCGGAAGTCTGTTTTCCCTCGCGACGCTCACCGGGTGGGGTCTCATCTGGCTGATGCTTCGCGAGCGCCATCTGGGCGGCACGATCATTCTCGCCGATGCCCACATTCGCTATAGCGCACCGATAAGCGGCAAGCCGAGCGCCGTGGCCGATCTGGGTTCACTGGGTGGCGATCTCGACCGCCTGGCACGCGGTCGCAAAGCCCGCGTACAAATGCAGGTTGAACTGTTTGGGGATAAAACACCGGGTGCGGTGTTTGAAGGCACCTACATTGTTCTTCCAGCGAAGCCCTTCGGCGCGTATGAAGAGGGTGGGAACGAGGAGGAGTAATCTTCTGTTCACTCTCCTCGGGCGTGGTTAATCCGCCCGGCGATATCCCGCATAACTTCTCGCGCTGACTGGCTGACGCCGCCAAGCTGAAAGAAGCCATGGATGACGCCCAGCCAGCGCTGAGCAGTACATTTCACACCCTGCTCAGTCAGATGCTGATACAACATTTCTCCCTCATCGCACAGCGGATCGTACTCTGCGGTAATGATGTGCACTGGCGGGAGTCCGTAAAAATCATCGCGCCACAGCGGGCTGGTTTCCGGATGCTGGCGGTCAGTCTCTGCGAGATACATTTCATACCCGCTGAGCAGGGTATCGCGGGTGATAATATAATCCGTGCCATTAAGGGCGTAGCTTTCAAAACTGGCCGTGGCGTCGAGCATGGGATAGATAAGAATAAGCTGTACAGGTTGCCACAGCTTTTTAACCTTAAGCCTCAGCGCCGTTACCAGCGCCAGATGCCCTCCTGCACTGTCTCCACAGAGGGTGAGCCGGTTCTTATCCACGCCTAATTTGTCCGCATACTGCCAGACCAGATCTGCACCTCTTTCAGCATCGTCATGTGCGGCGGGGAAGGTATGCTCCGGCGCTAACCTGTACTGAACGGCGATCACCCGGCAATTGCCGTAGCAGGCTAACTGACGGAGTTGGTTGTCATGGGTATCAAAGCCGCCGCTGATAAAGCATCCGCCGTGATAGTAGATGGCAGCAGGCAATATTTCAGGGGCATCAAGAGGTGAAAATATCCGAATGGTAAGGCCCTCAAGCACTAGCGTCTCCACCTGAACGCGCGTTTCTATCTTCCCGGCAAGCCCCGTGCTGGCAATGTACCCTGCTCGTCGTACCTCAATGGTCTGTCGACGTGAAGAAGGCCGGCCTGCAGCGATAAATCCCTGAACCAGCTGCGCAATACCCTGTTCCAGTGCCATGAAAACTCCCTTTAACTGTATGGATATACAGTTTTATAACCTGGTTTGATTCAAAAGAAAACAAGAATATTGTCGAGGACAAAAAACCGGAAAGCGGCCCGCAAAGGTGAGTCATGTTTTTATTATCTGCTTCAGCCACACCTGTAAAGCGTATGCCTTGCCTGGAAATAATCAGGGATGAAATAGTCAGGGGGGATATGAGTTCTTTGGCGGGCCCTGATATGGGCAGAATACTTATCGGTTTATCTGATGTCGTGATTCTACGGCTGGATAATCTCAAGCACGAAAGACTTTTCGGGCATTACTGGAGTCGTTTCATCTTACCAACTATAGGCCGGGCAAGCTTACGCCGCCCGGCACTCTCAGAGGAAATTACTCCCCTTCACCCGGGAACAGGAACGGGTTGATCGAGCTGCGGGCAAAGCCCTCCTGCTCCATCTTCGCGTCCAGAATCAGCGAGGCGAGATCGTCGGCCACGGCTTCGACTTTCGGGTCTTTTTCCTGATACAGAATTTTCAGGTAAGTGCCGCAGTCGCCGCAGCTTTCGGCTTTCACCGCCGCTTCTTCATTTTCCAGCGACCAGTAGTTCAGATCGCGGGTCTGCTCGCAGTTGCTGCACTTGATGCGCACCACGTGCCACTCGGTTTCACACAGGTTGCAGTGCAGGTAGCGCAGCCCCTGAGTCGTGCCGATTTGCACCATGCTCGATACCGGCATGGAGCCGCAGACCGGGCAGAACTGGCGCGCCTCGCCGTATTCGGCGCGTGCTTTACCGGGGATCAGGCTTGCCATTTGCGCCCAGTAGAGCGACAGCGCAGCCCAGATAAACGGCGCTTTATCGCTGCTGACCAGAGCGAAGTCGGAGGCAAACAGCGCGCTCGCCATCTCTTCCAGCTCCAGGTCAGAGGCTTTTTCCAGATTCTCAATGACCGCCAGCGCGGTACCGCTCATCTCCGGCTTCAGCTCGGCAATCAGCGAATGGAGCAGTTTTTGCCAGTGCTTGTCGCGCGGCAGGACGTGAATGTCCAGCGGCGGCTTGCCCTGCGCGTTGGCTTCTTTGATGCGCGCGGTCAGATCCATTTGCAGCGGGTGGTCGTACAGCACCACTTCCTGCGCGTGGGCAACCAGCGCGGCAAAGCGCAGAAAATCACCCAGCGGGTTGTTCTCTGCCAGCTCGCGCAGACGCTCTGCGCGGCGGTTGTAGAGGTTCTTGAGTCTGGGGAATAACAACGGCGGAATATAATCCGCCGTGCGTTTCTCGCTCGACCCCAGCTCATCTTGCGGGATTATGCGAATACTCATTCAGATGACTTTTCCTGTTTCTGGCGGACTTCACGGTACCAGCGTGGGTGATGTTTCTTCGCCCACGTGCTGGTTACCCATCCTTCCACCATCGCGGTAATGGTGCCTTTCACCCAAAGGGCGGCGTAGATATGCACCATGATAACCACAATTAACGCCACTGCGGCAAATGAATGCAGCATCAGCGCAAATCGGATCACCGGGATTGAGAAAGCAGGCGCAAAGTACGGACGCCAGATGATCACGCCGCTCACCAGCAACAGGACCAGGAAGATAATCGCCGCCCAGAATACGCATTTCTGGCCGAAGTTATAACGCCCGGTATCACCCACTTCCTCGTTGACGACGATCTTACGAATATTCTTCGCCCAAAAGATATCATCCCGATTGATTAGGTTATGGTGCCAGTAGCGGAAAAACATGATGATAAACGAGGCAAACATCACCACTCCCACGAACGGGTGAAGGATGCGCGCCAGCTGTGGCGTACCCAGTACCTGCATCAGCCAGTTGAAGGACGGGAAGAAGAACCCCAGCCCGCTTATCGCCGCCAGCATGAAGCAGAAGGCGGTGACCCAGTGGTTGATGCGTTCCGGCGCGGTGTAGCGCACGATGGTGTCACGTTTTCTCATTTGCGCACCTCGTCTTTCTCTTCATGCAGGTTGTCGTCTTCCTCTTCCGCGCGGTTCGGACCAACGCCGACGTAGTGGAAGATGCTCGCTGCGAAGGTGGCAGCAAAACCGACCGCTGCCAGCGGTTTCCAGATGCCTTTCCAGAACTTCACGGTGGCGCTGATTTCCGGGTTCTCCGGCAGGCCGTGATACAGGTTCGGCTTGTCGGCGTGGTGCAGCACGTACATCACGTGCGTACCGCCAACTCCGGCCGGATCGTACAGGCCCGCGTTGTCGTAACCACGGGTTTTCAGCTCGCCCACGCGCTCTGCCGCCAGCGTTTTCATATCCTCTTTGGAGCCAAAGTGGATAGCGCCGGTTGGGCAGGTCTTCACGCACGCTGGCTCCTGGCCGACGGTGACGCGGTCTACGCACAGCGTGCATTTGTAGACGCGGTTGTCTTCCGGGTTCAGGCGCGGTACGTCGAACGGGCAGCCCGCGATGCAGTAGCCGCAGCCGATGCACTGTTCGGACTGGAAGTCGACGATACCGTTGGCATACTGAATGATAGCCCCTTCTGACGGACATGCCTTCAGGCAGCCAGGATCCGCACAGTGCATACAGCCGTCTTTGCGGATAAGCCATTCCAGTTTGTCGTTCTGCTCAACTTCCGAGAAACGCATCACCGTCCAGGATTTGGCGGTCAGGTCCGCCGGGTTGTCATACACCCCGACGTTGTGACCCACTTCGTCACGCAGGTCGTTCCACTCTGAACACGCCACCTGACAGGCTTTACAGCCGATACAGGTGGTTACGTCGATAAGCTTCGCCACTTCCTGCTGGTGGTCCCGCGCCTGTGGCGCGGGCGTGAAACCGTTAGTCGCGGAACGACGGATAATGTCTTGAGATTGATAAGCCATAAGTCGTCTCCGTTACACCTTTTCCACGTTCACGAGGAAGGCCTTAAACTCCGGCGTCTGCGTGTTCGCATCGCCGACGAACGGCGTCAGGGTATTCGCAATGAACCCTTTCTTCGCCACGCCCTCATAGCCCCAGTGGATCGGAATACCGATGGTATCCACCTGCTGACCGTGAACGTTCAGCGTGCGAATACGCTTGGTCACCACCGCCTTGGCCTTGATATAGCCGCGGTTAGAGGAGACCTTCACGGTATCGCCATGGGCAATGCCGAGCTTGCCCGCCAGCTTCTCGCCGATCTCCACAAACTGTTCCGGCTGCGCGATGGCGTTAAGCAGCGCGTGCTTGGTCCAGTAGTGGAAGTGCTCGGTCAGACGGTAGGTGGTGCCCACGTACGGGAACTTGTCCTTTTTACCCAGCGCTTCGAAATCGCCCTTGAAGATACGGGCTGCCGGGTTAGAGACCACGTTCGGGTGCAGCGGGTTGGTACCCAGCGGCGTCTCAAACGGCTCGTAGTGTTCCGGGAACGGACCTTCCGCCATCTTATCGATAGCAAACAGGCGTCCCATCCCTTCAGGCTGCATGATAAACGGCCCAACGTCGCTGCCCGGTGCGGCAGTGCTGTAGTCCGGAATATCCACGCCGCCCCATTTCGCGCCGTCCCACTTCAGAAGCTGACGCTTCGGATCCCACGGGTTGCCCTGAGGGTCAGCGGACGCGCGGTTATAGAGGATGCGGCGGTTGAGCGGCCACGCCCATGCCCAGCCCAGCGTATTGCCGAGGCCCGACGGGTCGGCGTTATCGCGGTTGGCCATCTGGTTGCCTTTTGGCGTCCAGCTACCGGCGAAGATCCAGCAGCCGCTTGACGTGGTGCCGTCATCGCGCAGGTGCGCGAAGGTGCTGAGCTGATCGCCTTTCTTCGCCAGCACGGTACCGGTGGCCGGGTCGATAACGTCCGCCAGCGCCTTACCGTTGCTCTCCATCGCCACTTCTTCCGGCGCTGGGTTTTCCGGCGTCGAGTAGTTCCAGGTCATGTTCAGCACCGGTTCCGGGTTCGCGCCGCCTTCTTCCGCATACATCTTACGCAGGCGTAAGAAGATACCGGCCAGGATCTCGCCGTCGTTCATGGCGATGCCCGGGGCGTCCGCGCCTTTCCAGTGCCACTGCAGCCAGCGTCCGGAGTTGACGATAGAACCGTTCTCTTCCGCGAAGCAGGTTGACGGCAGACGGAACACTTCGGTCTGAATCTTTGACGGATCGACGTCGTTCGATTCACCGTGGTTCTGCCAGAAAGTTGAAGTCTCGGTATTGAGCGGGTCAATCGTCACCAGGAACTTCAGCTTCGACAGAGACTCAACAACCTTGTTCTTGTTCGGGAACGAGGCAACCGGGTTAAAGCCCTGACACAGATAGCCGTTCACTTTGCCCTGATGCATCATCTCGAAATACTGCAGAACGTCGTAACCCTTGTCCCACTTCGGCAGCCAGTCAAAGCCCCAGCTGTTTTCAGCCGTCGCTTTGTCGCCGAAGAAGGCTTTCATCATTGAGACGAAGAACTTCGGATAGTTGCCCCAGTAGTTTACCTGGCCTTCGAGCAGCGGTTTAGGCGTGCTGGCCGTCAGGTAGGTTTGCAGATCGGTCTGTTTCTCGCTTGGCAGGTTCATGTAACCCGGCAGGCTTTGAGACAGCAGGCCGAGGTCGGTCAGACCCTGAATGTTGGAGTGACCGCGCAGGGCGTTCACGCCGCCGCCTGCCATCCCCATGTTGCCGAGCAGGAGCTGAACCATCGCCATGGTACGGATGTTCTGCGCGCCGATGGAGTGCTGCGTCCAGCCGAGGGCGTACAGGAACGACGCGGTTTTGTCCTTCGCGCTGGTCTCGGCGATAAGCTCGCACACCTTCAGGAAGTCTGCCTTCGGCGTACCGCAGATATTCTCAACCACCTCCGGCGTATAGCGGGAAACGTGCTCTTTCAGCAGGTTCCACACGCAGCGCGGGTGTTGCAGGGTGGTGTCGCGCTTCGCAAAGCCTTTCTCATCCAGCTCGTAGTTCCAGCTGGTTTTGTCGTATTTGCGTTTTTCGGCGTCGTAACCGCTGAACAGGCCATCTTCGAAGTGGTAATCCTCACGCACGATCAGGCTGGCGTTGGTATAGGCTTCGGTGTATTCGCGGTTATATTTTTCGTTGGTCATCAGGTACAGCAATACGCCTGACAGGAAAGTAATGTCAGTACCTGAACGAATAGGTGTGTAGAAATCCGCCACTGACGCAGTACGCGTAAAGCGGGGATCGATCACAATCAGTTTCGCACCGTTGTGGATTTTGGCTTCCATCGCCCAGCGGAACCCGACAGGGTGCGCTTCAGCGGCGTTACCGCCCATCACCACAATGAGGTTGGCGTTTTTGATGTCGACCCAGTGGTTGGTCATCGCACCGCGACCAAATGTTGGAGCAAGACTTGCTACCGTTGGTCCGTGTCAGACTCGCGCCTGGTTGTCGACCGCGAGCATACCGAGTGCGCGCGTAAATTTCTGGGTTAAATAACCTGTTTCGTTGCTGGAAGCAGAGGCACACAGCATCCCGGTGGAGAGCCAGCGGTTGACCGTAACGCCGTCGGCGTTCTTCTCAACAAAGTTGGCATCGCGGTCTTCTTTAATGTGTTTTGCGATGCGGTCGAACGCCTCTTCCCAGCTGATTTGCTGCCATTTATCGGAGCCAGGCGCGCGATATTCCGGGAACTTGAGGCGGCTTTCGGAGTGGATAAAGTCCACCAGACCGGCCCCTTTCGGGCACAATGCGCCGCGGTTGACCGGATGATCCGGGTCGCCTTCGATATGGAAAATAGACGCTTTGGCGTTTTTAGCACCGTCGCCGAGGCTATACATCAACAGCCCGCAACCGACAGAGCAGTACGTACAGGTATTACGGGTTTCACGGGTGCGCAGCAGTTTATACTGCCGCGTTTCCGCCAGCGCTACGCCGGGCGCAAAGCCCAGTGCCGCTGCCGTGGTGCCTGCCATACCGCCAGCGCAGATCTTAAAGAACTGCCTTCTGCTGACCTGCATGGGTCACTCCTTGTTTCGACATTGCTTACATATGTAGTTTTAACTTCGCGGTTGAGAATTGACCGCAAAGGAGAAAAATTTGCGTTAATCCCTCAATTCCACGAGGGATATCATCAGAATACCACAATGTCGGTACAGCTGTTCTAATGGCGTTAATACAAAGTGAACGTATTATCACCCTGCTGACTATAAAATGTGATATTAATCACATTATTAACCCCGCATGTTAAAGGGGTGTAGCATGCGTTTTGTTGTACCTCTCACAAGTGAGTAGGTAAACTTGATGCTGAAAAGTTGATCCATACTATGCGTAAGCCCTGTTGTTTGTGATGCAATAGCAGGCTCACCTCCGTGGTTGTTCAGGAATACCGCTGTGTCTAAACAAAACCGTGCTCCCCACTCGTCACCCCTGCCTGCGGGCATTGTGGAACTGTCGGTACACAGACCGCCCCACATTACCCATGCCACGCCGGATTTTCTGGCGGAAGAGGTGCCCGTTGCGCTCGTTTACAACGGCATCTCCCATGTGGTGATGATGGCTTCGCCGAAAGATCTCGAGCTATTCGCCATCGGTTTTTCCCTCTCGGAAGGCATCATTGACCATCCGCAGGAGATCTACGGCATGGACGTGGTGCAGGCGTGCAACGGCCTTGAAGTGCAAATCGAACTCTCCAGCCGCCGCTTTATGGGGCTGAAAGAGCGCCGCCGCGCGCTGGCCGGGCGTACCGGCTGCGGCGTGTGTGGCGTTGAGCAGCTCAATGATATTGGCAAACCCGTTGCGCCACTGCCGTTTACTCAGACCTTTAATCTGGCTCACCTCGACCATGCGCTCGAGCACCTGAACGATGTACAGCCCGTCGGCCAGCTTAGCGGCTGCACGCACGCGGCGGCATGGGTGTTGCCGTCGGGGGATATTGCCGGCGGACATGAGGACGTTGGTCGCCACGTGGCGCTGGATAAGCTGCTCGGTCGCCGGGCGCGTGAAAGTGACGTCTGGAAGCAGGGGGCGGCGCTCGTTTCCAGCCGCGCCAGCTATGAGATGGTGCAAAAATCCGCGATGTGCGGTGTGGAAATTCTGTTTGCGGTCTCAGCCGCAACGACGCTGGCGGTGGAGGTGGCGGAGCGCTGCAACCTGACGCTGGTGGGCTTCTGCAAGCCGGGAAGGGCGACCGTTTATACCCATCCACAGCGGTTAATAGTCAATCAATAATTTTGAATGATAATAGCAAATCCTTCCGCTTTTAGTTGTTCATGATGAGGTCTAGTATTTATCTCATCAAGGCACGGTGCCTTACCTAAACAACTTAATGAAAGGGTTTATATTATGAAAAGCATCAAAACTTTTGTCGCTGTAATCGCTCTGGCTACTTCTTTCGGTTCTTTCGCTGCACAGACCGTGACCGCAACCGCCTCTACCATTGATGGCGCAGAAGCTAAAATCGCGGCTCAGGCTCAGGATGCTGGCGCATCATCTTACAAAATTACCCAGGCGTTCTCAGGTAACCGCGTACACATGACTGCTGAACTGACTAAATAAGCCGTCACACCGTCGAAAGAGCGCCCCCGGGGCGCTTTTTTAGCTTATGCCCGCCACGCGCAGCAGCGCGGTTACCACCGCCGCCGCTACGATCACCACAATTAACGGCATCTTCCGCCAGGCCAGAAACACCGCAAACGCCACGCCCAGCACGCGCGCCATACCGGCAAAGTGGTCACCTTCATAAAACGTGGTCGCCAGCGCCACGGAAAACAGCAATACCGTTGCCGCATCTGACAGCAGCGCCTGTGAACGCTCTGACAATGCCAGCCTGCTGCCCAGTTTCGCCCCGCCAAGACGCATCAGATACGTGCCCGCAGACAAAATGGCGATGCCGAGAATAAAAAACGTCATATTTCCCATTATTTTTTCCTCGCAGCGAGACCCAGTAAGGAAAGCAGCACCGGTAATCCCACCGGGGCAAACGGCACGGCGGCCAGCGACACAACGGCACCGCTGCAGGCGCGGATGAGCGTGGTACGGTTTTTAAACGCGGGAACCACCAGCGCCAGCAATATGGCCGGGAATACCGCATCCAGCCCGATGGTTTCCGGGTCCGGCAGCAGTTTGCCGACCATGGCGCCCAGCAGGGCCCCCAGCGGCCAGACAATCGCCACGCCTAAACCACATAACCAGTACGCCGCTTTGCGCTGTTCGGGCGTTTTTTGCGACAGGCCAAAGACCACGCTTTCGTCGTTCATGATGTGGCAGCCCAAAAGGCTCAGGCCACGTTTGCCCACCAGTTCACGCACCGTCACGCCAAACGGCACGTGTCGCGCGTTGACCAGCAACCCCGCGGCCGCAGCCGCCAGCGGGTTACCGCCGCTTGCCACAATGCCGATAAACATAAACTCTGACGCGCCCGCGAGTACGGTGATGGAGAGTACAAACGGTACCCAGACCGGGAAACCGTAGGCCATCGCCAGGGAGCCGTATGACATCCCGACCACGCCGACCGCGAGGCAGACCAGGATGATTGCTTTTATGGTGTCGCCTTTCAGGCAAGAGAGATGATGCTTCATACATTTTTAGCCATATCGAACGTGTATCCATTATAATGAACGCAACAGAAGTGTTTTTCAAGATGAACGATTCGTTCGATTTATAGAACAAAGGGGCCGTTTTATGACGCAGCCAATCAGCGTAATCGCCAAAAGCCTGGTGCGAGAACGCCTGCGAACCGGACTTTCACTGGCGGAAATTGCTCGCCGCGCCGGGATCGCCAAATCCACGCTTTCTCAGCTTGAGTCCGGCAACGGTAACCCGAGCCTGGAAACGCTGTGGTCGCTTTGCGTGGCGCTGGATATCCCCTTCGCTCGCCTGCTCGAACCACAGCAGCCTACCACTCAGGTGATCCGTCGCGGTGAAGGGACGAAGGTCGTTGCCGGACAGGCTAATTATGAAGCCATTTTGCTGGCGGCGTGTCCGCCCGGCGCGCGCCGCGATGTCTATCTTCTGATGACCCAGCCGGGTGCCGATCGCCTCTCCCAACCGCATTCACCGGGTTCGGTCGAACATATTATCGTGACGCAGGGACGGGCGCTGGTCGGCCTGCTTGACGCGCCGGAAGAGCTCTGCGCAGGGGATTACATCTGCTACCCGGCCGATCGACCGCATATCTTTAAGGCCCTGGAGCCAGACACGCACGCGCTGCTGGTGGCGGAACAAAACTAACCCGAGAATGCTGCCATCATTGCGGCAGCATCTTCCGTTAACCTCCTGAGTGAATTACCCATTTTGGCTTTTGTCAGAATGCGAATAACCTTATAAAAACTACGGCATTGATAATCATTTTCAATATCATTTAATTAACTATAATGAACCAACTGCTTACGCGGCATTAACAGCTGTGCCGCCCGACAATAATGGAGAGGATTATGAGTTATACACTGCCATCCCTGCCGTATGCCTACGACGCACTGGAACCGCATTTCGACAAGCAGACGATGGAAATCCATCACACTAAACACCACCAGACCTATGTGAACAACGCGAACGCCGCGCTGGAAAGCCTGCCAGAGTTCGCTAACCTGTCTGCTGAAGAGCTGATCACCAAGCTGGACCAGCTGCCAGCGGACAAGAAAACCGTTCTGCGTAACAACGCTGGCGGCCACGCTAACCACAGCCTGTTCTGGAAAGGCCTGAAGACCGGTACCACCCTGCAGGGCGACCTGAAAGCGGCTATCGAGCGCGACTTCGGTTCCGTTGACAACTTCAAAGCGGAATTCGAAAAAGCCGCTGCAACCCGTTTCGGCTCTGGCTGGGCGTGGCTGGTTCTGAAAGGTGACAAACTGGCGGTGGTTTCTACTGCTAACCAGGACTCCCCGCTGATGGGTGAAGCAATCTCTGGCGCATCCGGCTTCCCAATCCTGGGCCTGGACGTGTGGGAACACGCTTACTACCTGAAATTCCAGAACCGTCGCCCGGACTACATCAAAGCCTTTTGGGACGTGGTGAACTGGGACGAAGCAGCAGCGCGTTTCGCCGCTAAAAAATAAGGTTGCATAGACGCCTGTGAGAAGCGAGTCTTATGACTCGCTTTTTTTGTATCTGCGTAATGGAGGCAGCAATGCATTACCCGGTGAACGTGTTTACAGGCAAGGTAAAGGAGTACGACGGCAGCCGCCCGAGTGCCATCGCCAAAATTCAGGTCGACGGTGAGCTGACGTTAACCGACCTCGGGCTTGCGGGTGACGAGCAGGCCGAAAAGAAAATCCACGGCGGGCCCGATCGCGCGCTGTGCCACTACCCGCGTGAACACTATCAGCACTGGAAAACCGAATTCCCCGAGCAGGCGGACCTCTTCGTCGCCCCCGCGTTTGGCGAGAATCTCTCCACCGAAGGGCTCATCGAAAAGAATGTGTTTATCGGTGATATCTACCGCTGGGGCGATGCCCTGATTCAGGTGACGCAGCCGCGCTCGCCGTGCTTCAAGCTCAACTACCACTTCGGTATTCAGGATATGTCGGCCCAGTTGCAAAAAGCGGGTAAAACCGGCTGGCTGTATCGTGTGGTGCAGGCGGGGCAGGTTTCAGCGGACGCGCCGCTTGAGCTGGCGTCGCGCCTGAGCGATGTGTCTGTTTATGACGCCTGCGCCATTGCCTGGCATATGCCGTTTGACGACGAACAGTATCATCGCCTGCTGTCGGCCGCGGGGTTATCGACCAGCTGGACGAGAACGATGCAGAAGCGGCGTTTAAGCAGCAAGATCGAGGATAATTCGCGGAGATTGTGGGGGAAATAGTCCTCCGCAGAAAGTAGGCCGGGTAAGGCGAAGCCGCCACCCGGCACTAACAGCTACGAACGCTTATACAGCGGTAGCCACAGCGTTAACCGTAGTCCACCCAGCGGGCTGTCGTCGGCTTTCACCCAGCCGCGGTGCTGCTGCATGGCGGTTTCAACAATCGCCAGACCCAGTCCCGTGCCGCCCGATTCCCGGTCGCGCGCCTCATCGGTACGATAGAACGGACGGAAAATCTGCTCGCGGTCTTCCGGGCTCACGCCAGGGCCGTCGTCATCGACAATGACGGTGATCCCGTCTTTATCCACCGAGAACGCCACCTCAATCTTCGTATGCGAGTAGCGCAGGGCGTTACGAACGATGTTCTCCAGCGCGCTTTCCAGCGTGTTGGGGTTACCGTACAGCGGCCACGGGCCCGGCGGGAAGTTGACGGTGAAGGATTTACCCATCTGTTCCGCTTCGAACGCCGCGTTGTCCAGCACCTCGTGCCAGAGGTGATTCGCTTTCACCGTTTCGCTGACCAGCGCGTTTTTCTGCTGATTGCGCGACATGACCAGCAGGTCGTTGATCATGCTGTCCAGGCGGTGCGCTTCTGTTTCAATACGCTCGAGCTCTTTGCTCTCACCGCTGCGGCGGCGCAGCAGCGCAGTGCCAAGCTGCAAGCGCGTAAGCGGGGTACGCAGCTCGTGCGAAATATCCGACAGCAGACGTTGCTGAGCGGTCATCATGCGGTCGAGCGCGCTAACCATCTGGTTAAAACTGGTTCCGGCGGCAAGGAACTCCTGCGGACCTGCTTCCAGTTCAGGGTGCTGTCGCAGGTTACCCTGTGCCACTTCATCGGCGGCATTCTTCAGCTTACGCGCCGGTTTTGCCAGGCTCCACGCCAGCCATAACAGCAGCGGCGAGCTGACCAGCATGGTGACAATCAGCAGCAGGAGAGGGCGGTCAAACAGCAGGTTGATAAAATCAGACTGAGAGTTGCTCGCAGGACGGATCAGGTAGAGCTGATAATTATCCTCTCCGTCTCTGACGGAGAAAGGCCCCACCATCTCTACGCGGCCATATTTCTTCTTCTGGGGATGATCGGCATTATCCGCCTGGCCAATGAAGTTGCGGATAATCTGCATTTCATTGCGATCGGCCCCAATCACGCGGCCTTCGCTGGTCACCAGCAGCAGGCGTTGTCCGGGCGGCGCCCACTTGTCGATAGCGCGAAACAGCCTGCGCCACCACATTAAATCGTTCGGCGGATCGTTTGCCAGCTCGGCTTCCACGTGCTGCTCGATCATCACGCCCTGACGTTGCTCGCTGTCGAGAAGCTCCGTCATCTGGCGTGAGTCGAGTTTTGGCAACATCAGTACGAGCATTAAAACCAGTGCCAGCGTCAGCCAGAAGATGGCGAAGATGCGGGCGGTTAAGCTTCCTATCATGAAGCAGAAACCATCAGATAACCGCGACCACGCAGGGTTTTAAACCATGGGTGACCGTCTTTACGCTCCGGCAGCTTACGGCGCAGGTTAGAGATGTGCATGTCGATGGCGCGGTCAAACGGGGTGAGGCGTTTGCCCAGCACTTCCTGGCTTAGATGTTCACGCGAAACCACCTGGCCGAGGTGCTGCGCCAGCAGATACAGCAGGGTGAACTCCGTGCCGGTCAGTTCCAGCGTCTGGCCATCAAAGCTTGCTTCCTGACGGCCCGGGTTCAGGCTCAGGGAATCGACTTCAAGGGTGGGTGAGCTGTTGTCGGTATTTTGCTGCTGCTCGCTCCAGTGGGAACGACGCAGGATAGCGCGAATGCGGGCAACCAGTTCACGGTCGTTAAACGGCTTGGGTAAATAGTCATCCGCGCCCAGCTCAAGGCCGAGTACGCGGTCAAGTTCGCTGCCGCGTGCGGTCAGCATGATTACGGGAGTCTGGTGTGTCTGGCGAAGCTCTTTCAACGTATCAATACCGTTTTTCTTCGGCATCATCACGTCAAGCAAAAGTAAATCGATGCTGTCGTCAAGGAGACTCAGCGCCTGCTCGCCATCATAGGCAACCAGGACGTTGAAACCTTCCATGTCGAGCAGCTCCTTTAAAAGGGATGTGAGCTCTCGGTCATCATCAACTAACAGGATTTTATTCATTGTTTAAATACCTCCGAGGCAGAAATTACGACATCAAGGCTGTCTAATCCATGACTTTACGTTGTTTTACACCCCCTGACGCATGTTTGCAGCCTGAATCGTAGACTGTCTCTCGTTGAATCGCGACACGAAAGATTTTGGGAGCAAGTGATGCGCAAAGTTACCGCTGCCGTCATGGCCTCAACGCTGGCGTTCAGTGCGTTTAGCCAGGCTGCTGAAGCTATCATCAGCGATAACAGTCCCTTACAAGAGGGCGCAACGCAGAACAGCAGCCAAAGCCATATGTTTGACGGCATAAGTTTAACCGAACATCAGCGTCAACAGATGCGAGATCTGATGCAGAGGGCACGACACGACCAGCCCCCTGTTAATGTTAGCGAAATGGAGACAATGCATCGCCTTGTCACCGCAGAAAATTTTGACGAAAGCGCTGTACGCGCTCAGGCCGAAAAAATGGCACAGGAACAGGTTGCCCGCCAGGTAGAGATGGCGAAGGTCCGCAACCAGATGTTCCATCTGCTAACGCCCGAGCAGCAAGCGGTTTTGAATGCCAGACATCAGCAGCGAATGGACCAGCTGCGTGAGGTTGCACGGATGCAGCGAAGCTCAGAAACGACGTTTTTCAGTAGCAATAGCAGTACCCGTAGTAACCAGTAAACCCTGTTTTCCTTGCCATAGACACCATCCCTGTCTTCCCCCACATGATGTGGGGGTTTTTTTTGCCCCGCATCCGCGCTGTTAACCGTTTATTCATCCTTAGACTCCCCATGCTTCCGTTATACTAGCGGCATGACATGACAGGAGCGTTTATGAATCAATCCTATGGAAGACTGGTAAGCCGGGCCGCCATTGCGGCGACCGTCATGGCCTCCAGCCTGTTACTGATTAAAATCTTTGCCTGGTGGTACACCGGCTCGGTCAGTATTCTGGCGGCGCTGGTGGACTCGCTGATGGACATTGCCGCCTCGTTGACCAACCTGCTGGTGGTGCGTTACTCGCTGCAGCCAGCGGATGAAGAGCACACATTTGGACACGGCAAAGCGGAGTCGCTGGCCGCGCTGGCGCAAAGTATGTTCATTTCCGGCTCTGCGCTGTTCCTGTTTTTAACCGGCATCCAGCATCTCGTTTCGCCGACACCGATGAACGATCCCAGCGTGGGCGTAGTTGTGACGATCGTTGCGCTTATATGCACACTTGTTCTGGTAACGTTCCAGCGCTGGGTCGTGCGCAAAACGCAAAGCCAGGCTGTACGGGCGGATATGCTTCATTATCAATCTGATGTTATGATGAATGGGGCTATTCTTATTGCGCTCGGTCTGGCCTGGTATGGCTGGCATCGGGCAGATGCATTGTTTGCGTTAGGAATTGGTATCTATATTTTATATAGCGCCCTGCGGATGGGGTATGAAGCGGTGCAATCACTGCTTGACCGCGCCCTCCCGGACTCAGAACGTAATGAAATTTTTTCTATCGTGACCGCCTGGCCCGGCGTCAGAGGTGCACACGATCTTCGAACGCGGCAGTCAGGGCCGACCCGCTTTATTCAGATTCATATTGAAATGGAAGACAACCTGCCACTGGTACAGGCTCACGTTATTGCTGACCAGGTCGAGCAGGCGATTTTGCAGCGTTTTCCTGGTTCAGACGTCATCATTCACCAGGATCCCTGCTCGGTTGTACCCGGTCACGTTGGGCTTTCGTAATTCGTTGTAAAAAAGTGAGCCAGGCCAGCATTTTGTGTATAAATTACCGCCATTTGGTCTGACCTGAATCAATTCAGCTGGAAGGGATTGATATACTATCTGCAGTATTCGTTGGTCGATAAGTTTCTTCCGGCAACAGATTTCAATTTTGCATTCCTAAGTTCAGAGGTAGTCATGATTAAGAAAATCGGTGTGTTGACAAGCGGCGGTGATGCGCCGGGCATGAACGCGGCAATTCGTGGTGTTGTCCGTGCAGCGCTGACGGAAGGCCTGGAAGTTTTTGGCGTTTATGACGGTTATCTGGGCCTGTATGAAGATCGTATGGTTCAGCTCGACCGTTACAGCGTGTCTGACATGATCAACCGTGGCGGTACTTTCCTCGGTTCTGCGCGCTTCCCGGAATTCCGTGATGAACACGTGCGCGAAGTGGCTATCGAAAACATGAAGAAACGCGGCCTGGATGCCCTGGTGGTTATTGGTGGTGACGGCTCCTATATGGGCGCAAAACGTCTGACCGAAATGGGCTTCCCGTGCATCGGTCTGCCGGGCACCATCGACAACGACATCAAAGGTACTGACTACACTATCGGCTTCTTTACTGCACTGGGTACCGTTGTTGAAGCGATTGACCGTCTGCGTGATACCTCGTCTTCTCACCAGCGTATCTCTATCGTTGAAGTGATGGGCCGTTACTGTGGCGATCTGACGCTGGCGGCAGCCATTGCGGGCGGTTGCGAATTTATCGTCGTGCCAGAAGTCGAATTTAGTCGTGAAGATTTGGTAGCTGAGATTAAAGCGGGCATCGCGAAAGGTAAAAAACACGCGATCGTGGCTATCACCGAGCATATCTGTGACGTTGACGAGCTGGCGAAGTACATCGAAGCCGAAACCAAGCGCGAAACCCGCGCGACCGTGCTGGGTCACATCCAGCGTGGCGGTTCCCCTGGCCCTTACGACCGTATTCTGGCGTCCCGCATGGGCGCGTACGCTATCGATCTGCTGCTGCAGGGTCACGGCGGCCGCTGCGTCGGTATTCAGAACGAAAAACTGGTTCACCATGACATCATCGACGCGATTGAAAACATGAAGCGTCCGTTCAAAGGTGACTGGCTGGACTGCGCGAAAAAACTGTACTGATCCCTCAAGCCCTCTCCGTTGCGGAGAGGGCTTTTATTCCACTACGTTATAGCCAATCTTTTTTTATTCTTTAATCCTCGAATCGCTTTCTGGCACGCTGCATTCATCAAAACACTACACAAGAGAGCTGGGCGATGAATAAATGGGGCGTGGGTTTAACATTATTGCTGGCATCGACCAGCGTTCTGGCTAAGGATATCCAGTTACTGAACGTGTCATACGACCCGACGCGTGAACTGTACGAGCAATACAACAAAGCGTTTGCCGCACACTGGAAGCAGGAAACCGGCGATAACGTGGTGGTTCGCCAGTCGCATGGCGGTTCCGGCAAGCAGGCGACGTCTGTGATTAACGGTATTGAAGCCGACGTGGTGACCCTGGCGCTGGCCTACGACGTCGATGCGATAGCCGAGCGCGGCCGTATCGACAAAAACTGGATCAAACGCCTGCCTGATAACTCCGCACCCTACACCTCGACCATTGTCTTCCTGGTGCGTAAAGGAAACCCGAAACAAATTAAAGACTGGAACGATCTGATCAAACCGGGCGTTTCTGTGATTACTCCGAACCCGAAAAGCTCTGGCGGCGCTCGCTGGAACTACCTGGGCGCCTGGGGTTATGCGCTGCATCACAACAATGGCGACCAGGCCAAAGCGCAGGAATTCGTGAAAGCGCTGTATAAAAACGTCGAGGTGCTGGACTCCGGCGCACGTGGCGCCACTAACACCTTCGTCGAGCGCGGGATTGGCGACGTGCTGATTGCCTGGGAAAACGAAGCTCTGCTGGCGACCCACGAGCTGGGTAAAGACAAGTTCGAGATCGTGACCCCGAGCGAATCGATTCTGGCTGAGCCGACCGTTTCCGTGGTCGATAAAGTGGTTGAGAAGAAAGATACCAAAGCGGTGGCGGAAGCCTACCTGAAGTATCTGTACTCGCCAGAAGGCCAGGAAATTGCGGCGAAAAACTTCTATCGCCCACGCGATGCGGCGGTCGCCAAGAAATACGAAGGGGAGTTCCCAAAACTGAAGCTATTCACTATTGACGATGTGTTCGGCGGCTGGACGAAAGCGCAGAAAGAGCACTTCTCCAACGGTGGCACTTTCGACCAAATTAGCCAGCGCTAACCAGTAGCCTGTGATACGGTGACCCGGCGTGAGAAATCCGCCGGGTTTTTTATTTGGTCATCATTTTGCGTTACTCTTTTGCCTCTATTGAAAACAGGGAACGCGTTGTGAAAAAAATTATCTTATTGCTCCTCATTGTCATCGCCCTTGCCGCTGGCGGCGTGTACTGGATGAAGGCGGGTAATCCGAATGCGTTGCGCCATATCGTTCTCGACCAGTGTGTGCCAAATCAGATCCAGAACCGTAACCCGGCACCCTGTGCGCAGGTGAAAACGGATGCAGGCTATGTGGTATTTAAAGATCGCAACGGGCCGCTGCAATACCTGCTGATGCCAACATATCGCATCAACGGTACCGAGAGCCCGCTGCTGACCGACGCTCATACGCCGAACTTTTTCTGGCTGGCGTGGCAGTCGCGCAGCTTTATGACCCTGAAGCGTGGATCCGAGGTGCCTGACAGCGCCATTTCGCTGACGATTAACTCGCCGACTGGCCGCACGCAGAACTATTTTCATATTCATATCTCCTGCCTGCGCCCGGACGTGCGCGAGAAGCTAAACGCGGCACAGGGAGAAATCAGCACCCAGTGGCTGCCTCTTCCGGGGGGGCTGGAAGGACATGAGTATCTTGCTCGCCGCGTGACGGAGAATGAACTGGTCCAGCGCAGCCCGTTTATGATGCTGGCGGAAGAGTTGCCGGAAGCGCGCGACCATATGGGGCGTTTCGCGCTGGCAATGGCGCAGCAGTCGGATGGCTCTTTTGTTTTGCTGGCGACCGAGCGTAACCTGCTCACGCTTAACCGCGCGTCTGCGGAGGAACTACAGGATCATCAATGCGCTATCCTGAAGTAACCCCACCATAAATCGCGTTTACTCGGGCTGCCTGTCACCGTAGACTTGCTGAAAAATTCTACAGGAGACAGGTATGTCGCTCTGGTTAACGTATCCTCTGCTGCTGCCCTCACTGATTGTTGGCGTCACCATCGTGCTGTGGGCGACGTCGCTATTGCCGGAATTTATCACCGCGCTGCTGTTCTTCACGGCGGCGATGACCGCCAGAATCGCCCCGCCGGAGGTCATCTTCGGCGGTTTTGCCTCGTCTGCTTTCTGGCTGGTATTCAGCGGCTTTGTGCTTGGCGTGGCGATCCGTAAAACCGGACTGGCGGACAGGGCCGCCCGGGCGCTGTCGGCAAAGCTCACCGACTCCTGGGTGTTGATGGTAGCGAGCGTGGTGCTGCTGAGCTACGCGCTGGCGTTTGTGATGCCGTCGAACATGGGACGTATTGCGCTGCTGATGCCGATTGTCGCGGCGATGGCAAAACGCGCCGGTATCGCCGACGGCTCCCGCGCCTGGTTCGGGCTGGCGCTGGCGGTGGGCTTCGGGACTTTCCAGCTTTCGGCGACGATCCTGCCTGCTAACGTCCCTAACCTGGTGATGAGCGGTGCGGCGGAAGGCTCGTACGGCATCCATCTGAACTATGTCCCGTATCTGCTGCTGCACACGCCGGTGCTCGGTATTCTCAAAGGCCTGATCCTGATTGGCCTCATCTGCTGGCTATTTCCCGGCAGCCCAAAACCGCCGAAGGAACAGGCGCCGTCAGAGCCTATGGGGCGGGATGAAAAGCGTCTTGCCTGGCTGCTGGCGGTGGTGCTGGGGATGTGGGTCACGGAGAGCTGGCACGGCGTGGGGCCCGCGTGGACGGGGCTGGCGGCGTCGATCATCGTCATGCTGCCGCGCGTTGGCTTTATCACCGGGGAAGAATTTTCAGCGGGCGTGAACATGCGTACCTGTATTTACGTCGCGGGGATTCTTGGGCTTGCGATCGTCGTGACGCAAACCGGTATCGGAACGACCGCGGGCGAGGCGTTGCTTCGCATTATGCCGCTGGATGCAGACAGACCGTTCACCAGCTTCCTGGCGCTGACCGGTATTACCACGGCGCTCAACTTCATTATGACCGCCAACGGCGTGCCGGCGCTTTACACCACGCTGGCGCAGAACTTCTCGGACGCGACCGGTTTCCCGCTGCTGTCGGTGATCATGATTCAGGTGCTGGGCTATTCCACGCCGCTGCTGCCGTATCAGGCGTCACCGATTGTCGTGGCGATGGGCTTAGGGAAGGTGCCTGCGAAGGCGGGGATGGTGCTCTGTCTGGCGCTGGCGATTGCAACCTATCTGGTGTTGCTGCCGCTGGATTATGTGTGGTTTAGCGTGTTAGGCAAGTTGTAGGGTTTTGTAGGGCGGGTAAGCGCAAGCACCACCCGCCACAAAGGCAATTACGCCTGTTTAGCCGCTTCTGCTGCCTTAACGATCACCGCGAAAGCGTCAGCTTTCAGGGATGCACCGCCAACCAGCGCGCCATCGATGTCTGGCTGGGTGAACAGCTCAGCAGCGTTGGAAGCGTTTACGGAACCGCCGTACTGGATAATCACTTGCTCAGCGACCTTCGCGTCGGCTTTAGCAATGTGGTCACGAATGAATTTGTGAACCGCCTGAGCCTGGGCAGGGGTTGCAGATTTGCCGGTACCGATCGCCCAGACTGGCTCGTATGCGATAACCGCGCCTTCGAACGCTGCCGCGCCCTGGGTTTTCAGCACTGCGTCGATCTGACGTGCGCACACTTCTTCGGTTTTGCCCGCTTCGTTTTCCGCTTCGGTTTCACCGATGCACAAAACCGGGATCAGGCCCTGCTCTTTCAGCACGGCGAATTTCTTCGCGATGAACTCATCGGATTCTTTGTGATAGGTGCGACGCTCGGAGTGGCCGATGATGATGTATTTTGCGCCGATATCTTTCAGCATTTCAGCGGAGGTTTCACCGGTGAACGCGCCAGACAGGTTAACGTCAACGTTCTGCGCGCCCAGAATGATGTGGCTGCCGTCAGCGGCGTGTTTAGCCAGATCCAGGTACATATCCGGCGGAGCGATAGCAACCGCGCAACCCGTCACGCCAGCCAGCTCTTTACGCAGGTTCGCAACCAGTTCGTTTACCATGTGGCGGCTGCCGTTCAGTTTCCAGTTACCCATCACTAAAGGATGTCGCATTTCAATTCTCCACGCTAAATAAGCGAATTAAGGAATATGGCCACCCTGTCGGGCAGCATGGTCTGTGAATCAGTATAGAGATTTTCCCTCGAAAGGCTTTGCTTTTTGTCATTAATTCGCCGCGCCGAGGGTGTCAGATAGTGCCAGCTTAATCGGTTCAATAGCGAAGGTCAGTCCTTTTTCGCCGTTGTCCGCCACAACATAGCGGATCGCGCCTTCGGTCTCAGCGTAGTAACGCTTGTTTTTCCCGGCGGTAAGGAGTTTTTGCAGCTTTTGCTGGCTTTGTTTTTTCGTCAGCGCAGGGGTAAAGGCCTGCAATACCGCGCTCATGTACTCCAGCGCTTTCGCCTTAGCGGCTTTCTGCTCTGGCCCCTGTATCGGCAGCCAGGTGATCTGCATGCTTTTAATTTTTAACGTACCGCGCTCCAGCGCCGTGGAAGCATACAAATTCTCGTTAATCTTGCTTGCCGCACGGGTCAGTGTGGGGGTATCGCGTGAGCCATCAATGGCGCGAAACTCATCCAGCGGCAGCGAGGGGTTGGTCTGATTGAAGGTTTCACGAAACTGGCTGATGGACTGATCGAACGACGGCGCGCCCGCCAAAAGATACGGTGCTGTGGTCGGGGCTGTGGTTTCGGCGGCGTGCAGGGGATAACCCGCGCTGAGCAGCGCTAAACACAGGAAAAGAGAACGTGCCGAACTTTTCATCAACATTGCCCCTGGCCGTAAGTGCTCATGATTAAAACGATATCTGCTCGGCTTGTCAAAAGGTCACAACTCCAGGGTAAAATGCGCGCTATACGATAATAAGGAACCTTACATGACCATACAGCAGTGGCTGTTTTCATTCAAAGGGCGTATTGGACGCCGTGATTTCTGGATCTGGATGGTGACGTGGGTTGTCGCCATGCTGCTTCTGTTTTTCGTTGCTTACAACGCCTGGCTGAGCACGCAAACGGCGGCCTTCGCGCTGGTCTGTCTGCTATGGCCAACGGCGGCGGTTGTCGTAAAACGGCTGCACGATCGCGGACGTTCCGGCGCGTGGGCATTTCTGATTATTCTGGCGTGGATGCTGGTGGCGGGAAACTGGGCGATGCTGCCGTCCATCCTGCCGTGGGTCGTGGGCAGGCTGCTGCCGACGGCCATCTTCGTGATGATGATTGTCGATCTGGGCGCGTTTATTGGCACCCAGAGCGAAAACAAATACGGTAAAGACACCGTTGAGGTGAAATACCGCTGATCACCAGTAGTGTTCGGCGGTCATATGGCCCGGTCGGCGGCGAAGATGTTTCGTCATCTGCCGGGTATCCTTCAGAAGCTGCTGCGTGTCACGCACCATCTGCGGGTTGCCGCACAGCATGACGTGGCTGGTTTCAGCGTTCAGCGGCAAACCCACCGCGTCTTCCAGGGCTCCACTCTCAATTAGCGCCGGCACGCGGCCGGTAAGCGCTCCTGCTACGGTTTCACGGCTGACCACCGTCTGAATCTTTAACTTCCCGCCGTACTGCTGTTCAAGCGCCTGCATCTGCGGCAAATAGCTCAGGTCTGCGGCGTAGCGCGCAGCGTGCACCAGCACGATGTTTTTAAAGCGCTCCAGATCTTTGCCGTACTGCAAAATAGAGAGATAAGGGCCGATGGCCGTACCGGTTGCCAGCATCCAGAGCGTGTTGCAGTCGGGGATCTCTTCGAGCACAAAGAAGCCTGCCGCTTCACTCACAATTTGCACTTCGTCGCCGGGCTTCAGGGCGGCAAGGCGCGGGCTGAGCTTACCGTCAGGAACGGTGACCAGATAGAACTCAAGATCCGGGTTATCAGGCGCGTTAACGTAAGAGTAGGCGCGCTGCACGCGCTCGCCGTCGACGTCCAGCCCCAGCTTCGCAAATTGCCCGGCTTTAAACGGGTGAACGGGAGCATGTACGGTGAGACTAAATAGCGCATCGGTCCAGAACTGTACCTTTGTGACTTTACCTGTTACCCAGTCCGCCATGATCTTCTCCTGTGCTATTTCTCAGTTCTATCTTCCGTACTTGTGGTGATAATTTCCAGCCCGTTAGGGCCGGAAAGCTCTATCGATCAAACGGTTTTACAGAATGTGCGTCTGCACGTCCGGGTCTTTGCGGTCGAGATAGTGGATTGACTGAATGCGGCGAATGGTGCGTGATTTACCGCGGATCAGCAGGGTTTCAGTGGTGGCCATATTGCCCTTGCGGGTGATGCCGTCCAGCAGATCGCCTTTGGTGATGCCGGTCGCCGAGAAGACAACGTTATCGCTACGCGCCATCTCGTCCAGAGCCAGCACTTTATTGGCCTCAATGCCCATCGCTTCGCAGCGCGCCAGCTCGTTTTCCCCGATACGGCGGTTCTCTTCACTGTCGCCTTTCACTTCATGGCGGGGCAGCAGACGGGCCTGCATATCGCCATCCAGCGCGCGGATCACCGCCGCAGAGACCACACCTTCCGGCGCGCCGCCGATGCCGTACAGCACGTCGACTTCGCTGTCCGGCATGCAGGTCAGGATCGAGGCGGCAACGTCGCCGTCAGGGATAGCAAACACGCGCACGCCGAGCTTTTGCATCTGCGCAATAGTGGCGTCGTGGCGCGGTTTCGCCAGAATGGTGACGGTGAGTTCGCTAAGGGGTTTGCCCAGGGCTTTGGCGATGTTTTGCAGGTTCTCTTCCAGCGGCAGGCTAAGGTCGATTGCGCCTTTCGCGCCTGGACCGACAATCAGCTTTTCCATGTACATGTCCGGCGCGTTCAGGAAGCAGCCCTTATCGCCGACGGCCAGCACCGCTAACGCATTGGCCTGACCCATCGCCGTCATGCGGGTGCCTTCGATCGGGTCGACGGCGATATCCACGGCATCGCCTTTGCCGGTACCGACTTTTTCACCGATATAGAGCATCGGCGCTTCGTCGATCTCGCCTTCGCCGATCACGATGGTGCCGTCAATGTTGACCTGGTTAAGTACTATGCGCATGGCATGGACGGCAGCGCCGTCTGCGGTATTTTTGTCGCCACGGCCCAGCCATTTATAGCCTGCAAGGGCGGCCGCTTCGGTGACGCGGGAAAACTCGATAGCAAGTTCACGTTTCATGAGGTACTCGTGCAATCAAAAGGAATTGCACGAAGTTTATCACAGAGTGGGGAGGGGGGGTTTAAGTCCCCTCTCCCCTTTGGGAGGCTTACTCTTCGTGCTCTTCCCACGCCAGGGCGCGTTTCACCGCTTTTTTCCAGCCGCTGTAGCGGAAGTTACGCTCGGTGGTTTCGATGCCCGGACGGAATTCGCGTTCGATAACCGCTTTTTCCTGCAGCTCGTCCAGGTTCTGCCAGAAGCCTACCGCCAGACCGGCAAGGTACGCCGCGCCCAGCGCCGTGACTTCACGCACTTCAGGGCGCTCAACGCGGGTGCCGAGAATGTCGGACTGGAACTGCATCAGGAAGTTATTCGCTACCGCACCGCCGTCCACGCGCAGGGCGTGCAGACGAATGCCGGAGTCAGCCTGCATCGCTTCCAGCACGTCGCGCGTCTGGTAGGCGATGGATTCCAGGGTAGCGCGAATAATGTGGTTAGAGTTCACACCGCGCGTCAGGCCGAAAATTGCGCCGCGTGCATACGGGTCCCAGTACGGTGCGCCCAGACCGGTGAACGCAGGCACCACGTACACGCCGTTGGTGTCTTTCACTTTGGTCGCGAAGTACTCGGAGTCGAACGCATCGCTGATCAGCTTCATTTCGTCGCGCAGCCACTGAATGGATGCACCCGCCATGAACACCGCACCTTCCAGCGCATAGTTCACTTCGCCGCGCGGACCGCAGGCGATGGTGGTCAGCAGGCCGTTTTCTGATTTCACCGCCTTCTCGCCGGTGTTCATCAGCATAAAGCAGCCGGTGCCGTAGGTGTTCTTCGCCATCCCTTCCTTGACGCACAGCTGGCCGAACAGCGCCGCCTGCTGGTCACCGGCGATACCGGCGATAGGAATACGGGTGCCGCCTTTACCGCCGATGTTGGTCTGACCGTACACTTCTGAAGACTTACGCACTTCAGGCAGCATCGCGCGCGGAATGTCCAGCGCGTCCAGCATCTTGTCATCCCACTCCAGGGTGTTGATGTTGAACAGCATGGTACGCGAGGCGTTGGTGTAGTCGGTGACGTGAACGCGTCCCTGGGTCATCTTCCAGATAAGCCAGGTATCGACGGTACCGAACAGCAGTTCGCCGCGTTTAGCACGCTCACGTGAACCTTCCACGTGGTCGAGGATCCATTTCACTTTGGTGCCGGAGAAATACGGGTCAACCACCAGACCGGTGGCGCTGCGCACGTACTCTTCCATACCGTCGCGCTTCAGCTGTTCGCAGATCTCGGATGTACGGCGGCACTGCCAGACGATAGCGTTGTAAATGGGCTTACCGGTTTCGCGTTCCCAGACAATCGTCGTTTCACGCTGGTTGGTAATACCAATCGCGGCAATCTCGTCGGAACTGATATCGGCTTTCGCCAGCACTTCGACCAGCGTGGAGCTTTGTGACGCCCAAATCTCCATCGGGTCGTGTTCTACCCAGCCTGGACGAGGATAAATTTGCTCAAATTCGCGCTGTGACACGCTGACGATGTTCGCGTCATGATCCATTACGACAGCGCGGGAGCTGGTAGTGCCCTGGTCGAGCGCAACGATATATTTTTTTTCGGTCATGGTATGTGTCCCGTAGTCAGATTACAGCGAAGCTTTTTGTTGTGCGGTAGAAGTCGTTTCCTTCTCCTCTTCCACACAGGTGTCGCACGGTAAGTGGCGACCAATTAATTTGCGGTAGCTAAATGCACCCAGCGCAGCCCCGACAACCGGCGCAAACAGCGGTACCAGGAAGTAAGGAATATCTTTGCCACCGGTGAAGGCGACGTCGCCCCAGCCGGCGATAAAGGCGAAGGCTTTTGGTCCGATATCACGTGCCGGGTTCATCGCGAAGCCGGTCAGCGGGCCCATGGATGCGCCAATCACCGCAATCAGTAAACCAATCAGCAGGGGTGCCAGCGGGCCGCGCGGAATGCCGTTTCCGTCGTCGGTCAGTGCCAGGATAACGCCCATCAGAATAGCGGTAATCACCATTTCAACTGCGAACGCCTGCACAAAATTGATATGCGGGTTAGGGTAGGTTGAGAAGATGCCTGCCAGATCCAGACTTTCGACGCTGCCGCGTACCATATGATGCGTCTGTTCGAAGTCGATGAAAAGATTGTAATAAAGCCCGTAAACTAACGCCGCTGCGCAAAACGCGCCGGCAAACTGAGAAAGAATGAAAGGAACAACTTTGCGTCCGTCAAAGCACGCGAACAGCCACAGTGCGATTGTCACCGCCGGGTTAAGATGTGCACCAGAAACCCCTGCAGTCAGGTAGATGGCCATCGCCACGCCCAGACCCCAGATGATACTGATTTCCCACTGACCAAAACTGGCACCCGCCACTTTCAGTGCAGCAACACAGCCCACTCCGAAGAATATCAACAACCCGGTACCAAGGAACTCGGCAATGCACTGGCCTTTTAAGGTTGATGTCTGACTCATAATCGGAATCCTGAAGAAATTGATGTTTATTGTTAGCATGGCCGCCCGTGACAGCCACGATGCCCTGTAGACATAGTGTTAATTTATCGTTAACGAGCAAAAACGAGAAATATCGAAATCAAAATGTGTGGTCTGTGTCAATAAAATGAGCGCTTTCGCGCCATAAAGCACATTTTTGCATCAGTACAGGAATGTGAGCTGAATCATTTCATTAACGAATCAGTTAACAATTTAGGGGTATATGACGCGAACACACCAGGACCAGACCTAAAAATGTTGCAAACCGCGATCTGCGCGGTGTGTCGCTGGACACAGGGCGCTGCGCTCCATACAATCGACGGTATATGTCGTGCGCGTTTATGTTAAAGCGTCGCCTTGCAATTCAGGAGAGGTAGCATCATGTCTTTAGAAGTGTTTGAGAAACTGGAATCGAAAGTACAGCAGGCGATTGACACCATCACCCTGCTGCAGATGGAAATTGAAGAGCTGAAAGAGAAGAACAACAGCCTGGCGCAGGAAGTTCAGAACGCTCAGCACGGCCGCGAAGAACTGGAGCGCGAAAACAACCAGCTGCGCGAACAGCAGAACGGCTGGCAGGATCGCCTGCAGGCGCTGCTGGGACGTATGGAAGAGGTTTAATTCTGTCGGAATTTAACTGAAATAGCCGGGTAGGCGTCGCCGCTACCCGGTTTTTTTATGGTTCTCGCTGACTTTTTACTACTCGATATCCAGCGGGTCTTCGGACAGGATAATGCCGGTATTATCGGCGTAGAGATGGTCCCCGGAGAAGAAGGTCACGCCGCCGAAATTGACGCGCACGTCGCTTTCGCCGATGCCGTCACCCGCCGGCCCTACCGGTATGGCCGCGATGGCCTGAATCCCGATATCCAGGTCTTCCAGATCGTCGACCTGACGTACGGAACCGTACACCACAAGGCCTTCCCACTCATTCTGGACGGCAATGCCGGCCAGTTCAGCATCAATTAATGCACGGCGCACGGAACCGCCGCCGTCGACCACAAGAACGCGGCCGCGGCCATTCTGTTCGAGCAGATCGTACAGCAACCCGTTGTCCTCGAAACATTTCACCGTGACGATTTGACCGCCAAACGACGACCTCCCACCAAAGTTGGAGAACAGCGGTTCAACGACGTTGACATCTTCCTGGTAGATGTCACAAAGCTCGGAGGTATCGTATTTCATAGGTTTAACGCTCAGTTGCTGCGAATGTGTTCAGTATATCGTGCGAAATGCGTTGTTGGCAAAATCATCAATTGTTAATTGATATTTGTCAGCTAACGCAGCGTCTGGCTTAAAACAATCCCGATGACGAACAACAGGTTAGTCAGCAACGCGCCTTTTACCGTGCGTTCCAGCATCGGCGGCATGGCGGACGGGCTGAGTTCACGCATCACAAAGCGGGCCTGCTTAATCAGCAGCGGCGCGGCAAGCACAAACAGCCAGCCCCACAGGCTCTGCAAGGAAATCAGGTTAAACAGCGCCAGGCAAACCAGCGCGCCAATGAGCAGGCAGGCGTGATAGCGGCGCGCATTGACCGGCCCCAGACGAACCGCCAGGGTATTTTTGCCGTTCTCCCGATCGCTATCGATGTCGCGCAGGTTGTTGATGTTGAGCACCGCCGTCGCCAGCAGACCACAGGCGGTCGCGGGCAGGAACAGGGCAGGGATCACCGTATGCGCCTGCAGGTACCAGCTTCCCATCACGCTCAGCCAGCCGAAGAACACCAGTACGGAGATGTCCCCGAGCCCAATATAACCGTAAGGACGCGTGCCGACGGTGTAGGTGATGGCCGCGATAATGGCCAGTAAACCCAGCACCAGGAAGCCGATGAAATCGCTGGCGGTCTTAGACGCCACCGTCACCAGCGCCAGGCCGGATATGCAGATCAGCACTACGGTGATAATCAGCGCGCGTTTCATCTGCGCCTGGGTAATCACCCCTTTCTGCATTCCGCGTAGTGGCCCTATGCGGTCCGGCTTGTCGCTGCCTTTTACCGCGTCGCCGTAGTCGTTGGCGAGATTGGAGAGAATTTGCAGCAGGCCGGCGGTAATCAATGCCAGCGCGGCGACCAGCGGATCGAAATACCCCTGCCACCAGGCAAGGGCGGTGCCGACGATAATCGCGGCAAAGGCCAGAGGAAGCGTTTTAGGGCGCAGACTTTCGAGCCACGCCTGAGTACGGCTGATGTCAGTCATAAGTATTTAGCCAATAAAAATGGGGGCATTAGCCCCCATTAAACGTGATGAGAATCCAGTAACCGCGATTATAGGATAAAACGGCTCAGATCTTCATCTGCCACTAACGCATCCAGATGTTTACTCACATATTCTGCGTCAATGGTAACGGTTTGACCGTTAAGGTCGCTCGCGTCGTAAGAGATATCTTCCACCAGGCGTTCCAGCACGGTATGCAGGCGACGCGCGCCGATGTTCTCGGTGGTTTCGTTGACCTGCCATGCGGCCTGGGCAATACGCTTGATACCGTCTTCGGTGAACTCGAGGTTCACGCCTTCGGTCGCCATCAGCGCTTTGTACTGCACGGTAGCAGAGGCGTTTGGCTCGGTCAGGATACGTTCGAAATCTTCGGTGGTCAGCGCCTGCAGCTCAACGCGGATAGGCAGACGCCCCTGCAGTTCGGGGATCAGATCCGACGGGCTGGCAACCTGGAACGCCCCTGAAGCGATAAACAGGATGTGGTCCGTTTTCACCATGCCGTGCTTGGTGGAGACGGTGCAGCCTTCAACCAGCGGCAGCAGGTCGCGCTGAACGCCTTCGCGGGACACGTCCGGGCCGGAGCTGTTGCCGCCGCGCTTACAAATTTTGTCGATTTCGTCGATAAACACGATACCGTGCTGCTCAACCGCGTCGATAGCGTCCTGCTTCAGCTCTTCCGGGTTTACCAGCTTCGCCGCTTCTTCTTCAATCAGCAGCTTCATCGCGTCTTTGATTTTCAGCTTACGCGCTTTCTGCTTCTGGCCGCCCAGGTTCTGGAACATGGACTGCAGCTGGCTGGTCATCTCTTCCATGCCCGGAGGCGCCATGATTTCCACACCCATTGGCGCGGCAGCGAGATCGATCTCAATCTCTTTGTCGTCCAGCTGGCCTTCACGCAGTTTTTTGCGGAATGCCTGGCGCGCCGCGGATGGTTCCGCCTGCTGCTCTGCCTGGCCCCAGTTGTTTTTTGCCGGTGGGATCAGCACGTCGAGAATGCGCTCTTCGGCCATCTCTTCTGCACGGTAGCGGTTTTTCTCGATCGCCTGGACGCGCACCATCTTGATCGCCGAGTCGGTCAGATCGCGGATGATGGAGTCCACTTCTTTACCCACATAGCCCACTTCGGTGAACTTGGTGGCTTCAACTTTGATGAACGGCGCGTTAGCCAGCTTCGCCAGACGACGGGCAATTTCGGTTTTACCGACGCCGGTCGGGCCGATCATCAGAATATTTTTTGGCGTCACTTCGTGGCGCAGCTCTTCGTCAAGCTGCATACGACGCCAGCGGTTACGCAGAGCAATAGCCACGGAACGCTTGGCGTTATCCTGGCCGATAATGTGTTTGTTCAGTTCGCTGACAATTTCGCGTGGGGTCATTTCAGACATGGGAGATCCTTACGCTTTGGAGGTCAATTCTTCGATGGTGTGGTTGTGGTTGGTATAAATGCAGATATCACCTGCAATATCCAACGCCTTCACCGCGATATCACGCGCGTTCATGTCGGTATTCTCCAACAGCGCGCGGGCTGCAGCCTGGGCATAAGGGCCGCCAGAGCCGATGGCAATCAGATCATTTTCCGGCTGAATGACGTCACCGTTACCGGTGATGATCAGCGAGGCGGTTTCATCGGCCACGGCCAGCAGCGCTTCGAGCTTGCGCAGCATGCGGTCAGTACGCCAGTCTTTCGCCAGCTCAACGGCAGCTTTCACCAGATGACCCTGGTGCATTTCCAGTTTGCGTTCAAACAGTTCAAACAGCGTGAAGGCATCCGCCGTGCCGCCTGCAAAACCGGCGATCACTTTGTCGTTGTAGAGACGGCGCACTTTCTTCACGTTGCCTTTCATGACGGTATTACCCAGCGTGGCCTGGCCATCACCGGCGATTACCACATGGCCGTTACGGCGTACACTTACTATTGTTGTCACGAGCAGACCCCCTGGTTACAGAATCGGGAAACAGAAGCCCTGAGCCTGTGCTCAGGGCTGAATTAAATGATAGATGGGGGGGATTTTGGGGGTTTCAACCCCCGGAGGCGAGTCGAATGCAGTTTGTGTGACCGGCGATTTTCAACCGCGAAATGGTGCCATCGGCATTTTCTTTGCCTTTGACCGGACCAATCACCACGCGATTCCAGCCGTTATTGGTGGTAATACGCGAATCAAACCCTTCAAAGGCCAGCTGCGCGCGCACCGTTTCCGCCTGCTCTGCGCCTTTGAACGAACCGCACTGTACCATCCAGCGGCGCTCGTCTTTTTTCTCTGCCGTCTGCTTCGGCGCTTCGGTCTCTTTGGTCACCGGCGCGGCCTGCTGCGTTTTCGGCTGCTGCGCGGTGGTATGCGCTGGCGTCTGGAGCAGATCCTGATACGGCTGAGCCGCCTGTTTCTGCGGCTGCGTTTTCGGCTGCTGCTGGACAGGCTGAGACTGCGCCGTACGCGTCTGCTGCTGGTATGGCTGTTCCGTTACCCGCGGCTGTGCTTTCGGCTGCTGCACCGGCTGGGTTTGCGCCCACTGCTGCTGCTGCTGCTGGATCTGCTGTTGCGCCTGACGTCGCTGCAGCGTTTGCTGGCGCTGTGCCGGCGTCTGCTCATTCCAAGGCACTTCGTTCAGCTGCGTAGGCTGCTGGCGCATATCGGCCTGCATTTGTGCCAGCAGCTGGCGCTGTTCATCCGTCAGCTGATTCGCATTCTGCACTTCACCACCCGCAGAAGGTTCGGTTGGCGCACGCACCCCGGGCTGACGGCTTTCCAGCTCTTTGATATAGCGCCAGCGCTCTTCAGGCTTCGGAGGAAGGCCATTTCCGGCAACTTTACTGGCCTGAAGCGCCTCAGACTCTTCTTTTTTATGGTGCGTGATGAAGTACAGGCCACCAATAAAGGCGACGACTACAGCCGCAGCAATAGCGACCATTGCTGGCGAGACAGCAGGCAGGTTACGTTGCTTTTTCCTTGAGCTACTCTTTTTGCGTCGCGAAGGTGCCGGCTGGCCGCGACGTACATAATCTCGTTGTGCCACTATCGTTTCGCTGTATTTATTCGTTCGTCAGTCCGCCATGTTACTTAAGCGGCGGGGCTTTGACCAGATAAGGGTATCCGAAAGACGTTTACTTTAAGTCAATGCCTGGGTAGTGCCGCGGACAATCAGTTCACAGTCCAGCAACCGCGAGCCGCTGCTAACTGTTTGACCGTGAAGCTGATCCAGCAGAAGCAGCATCGCTTCGCGGCCGATTTGGTAGCGCGGCTGAGCGACCGTTGAGAGCGGCGGATCGCAAAATTCTGAAAGCGAAATATTGTCGAATCCGATGATCGATAAATCTTTCGGTATCCGCAGGCCGCGGCGTTTGGCGTACGATAATGCGCCCAGCGCCATCACGTCGCTGTGACAAAATACGGCGGTTGGCGGTTCAGGCAGGTCCAGAAGTTTCTCCAGCGCTTGTCCACCCGCGGCGAAGGTAAAGTCACCGCGCGCAATGTAGTGCGGATCGACGGTGACGCCGGTACGGCGCAGCGCCTGCACATAGCCCTGTAAGCGATAGTGACACAGCGGCATCTCTTCCGGTCCGGCAATACAGCCAATGCGCTTATGCCCCAGCTCCTGAAGATAGTTTACGGCGTTGAACGCGGCGGTGAGGTTATCAATGTGGACCGTCGGAAGCTCCAGCTCCGGCGCAAACTCGTTCGCCATCACCATCGGCGGTAAATTACGCTGCTCTTCAATGCTGGCATCAAACGGCAGGCGAGAGCCAAGCAGCAGCATGCCGTCGATCTGCTTGGTGATAATGAGATCGATGAAGGTTTTTTCCTGCTGGTTCTGATGAGCACAGTCGCCAATCAGCACCAGGTAACCCTGTTCCGCTGCGGTGACTTCAATACCGCGGATAATCTCGCTGAAGAAGGGGTCACAGATGTCCGGCACAATCACCAGAATGGTGCGCGACTCATTGCGTTTAACGTTACGCCCCATTGCCTGTGGGAAATAGCCCACTTCAAGCGCAGCCTGCTCTACCCGGTTACGGGTCGCCTGGGAGACTTTATCCGGGTTCATTAATGCGCGGGATACCGTTGCCGTAGAGACTTGTGCTTTCTGGGCAACGTCTTTCATGGTCGCCGGTGCAACCTCTTTCCTGGACTTCAACGTCTTCTCCTCGCCTGAACACCGAACTTCTGACATCACCATTTTTACAGATAGTTAATGGAATCGGTTACAGAATTTTCATAAAAAGTGTGAGGAGCGTTAAATTTTTCGATCCGTCTTCAGCCTTCGATGGGATCGACGTCCAGTACCCACTTCACTTTTCGCGCTTCTGGCAGCGTGTTGATGAGCGCCAGCATGCCGCTGACGATATGCTGCAGACGAACGCGTGAGGGGTGCTGAAGTAAGATTTGCCAGCGGAAACGTCCGCCGCGCTTTGGTGCGAGTGCCGGCACCGGGCCCAGGATCCACAGCTGATTATCCACCAGCGGGCTGGCCTGCAGGAGATTTCTCAGCTGCTGCAGGAAAAGCGGCGCCTGCTGGTTGTTGTGATCTTCCGCGCGGATGATGACGTGGCTGGTCCACGGTGGCAGCTGCATGGTCTGGCGTTCGGCCAGCGCCTGCTCGGCAAAGGCGTCATAGCCTTTATGCAGCAGGGTTTGCAGCAGCGGATGCTCAGGATGGTGCGTTTGCAGCACCACTTCGCCCTGTTTACCGGCGCGACCGGCACGCCCTGCCACCTGGGTATAAAGCTGGGCGAAGCGCTCGGCGGAGCGGAAATCTGCCGAGAACAGCGCGCCGTCTACGTCCAGCAGGGCAACCAGCGTGACGTCCGGGAAGTGGTGGCCTTTGGCCAGCATCTGCGTGCCAATCAGAATGCGTGCGCCGCCGCGATGCACTTCCGCCAGCTGCTGTTCCAGCGCGCCCTTGCGGCTGGTGGTGTCCCGGTCGATACGAGAAATCGGCACGTCCGGGAAGAGGGGGCTAAGCGCCTGTTCCAGCTGTTCCGTCCCCAGACCGACCGGCACGATATGCGTTGAGCCACACGACGGGCACTGGCGCGGCACCGGGCGCTGGCTGTCGCAGTGGTGGCAGCGCAAATGCCGCTGGGCCTGATGGAAGGTGTAGTAGTGGTCGCAGCGCGGGCACTCGGCAATCCAGCCGCAGTCGTGGCACAGCAGCGCGGGCGCGAAACCGCGTCGGTTAAGGAACAGAATGACCTGGTTCCCCGCTTGCAGGTGCTGGCGCATACGGGTAATCAATGCCGGCGCAAGCCCGGCCTGAACCTGCTGGCCTTTCAGATCCAGCACGTGCTGAATGGCCGGACGGGCATTCCCCGCGCGACGCGTCAGGCGCAGCATATGGTATTTACGCTGGCGCACGTTGTGCAGCGTTTCGAGCGCAGGCGTGGCGGAGCCGAGAATAATAGGAATCTGCTCACTGTGCGCGCGATAAACCGCCAGGTCGCGGGCGTGATAGCGCCAGCCTTCCTGCTGTTTATAGGAGCTGTCGTGCTCTTCGTCGATCACGATAACGCCAAGATTTTTAAACGGCGTAAACAGCGACGAGCGGGTGCCGATCACAATCGCCGCTTCGCCATTTTTCGCTTTCAGCCAGGCGCTGAGGCGTTCGCTGTCGTTCAGGCCGGAGTGCAGCACCTCAACCGGCGCGTTAAAGCGCTCGCGGAATCGGGCGATGGTTTGCGGCGTCAGGCCAATTTCCGGCACCATCACCAGCGCCTGTTTGCCCTGCGCGAGCACGTTTTCCAGCACGCTCAGGTAGACTTCGGTCTTGCCGGAACCTGTGACCCCCGCCAGCAGCCAGGCAGAGAAATGATCGGAGGCGCTATGAATCGCGCCCACGGCGGTGGCCTGCTCGGTATTCAAACGCAGGCGATCCCCTGAAACGGAGAAGCTCTCCCGCCAGTCGTAAAGAGCGGGGGCTTCGCTGGCCAGTTCGCTTAGCCCTTTTTTTCTTAAGGCCTGTAGCGCCGTTTCGCTGACCTCAAGCTCTTCGACCTGATGTCGCCAGATTTTTCCCTGACGCAACGCCGCCAGCGCCTGCTGCTGTTTCTGCGATCGCTTCAGGCTGTTGATGTCCACCGCCTGACCCTGCTCGGTAGCAAACCAGTACCACATTGGCGCATGGCTGGCGCTCTTGCCCTGGCGCAGCATGATCGGCAGGGCGTGAAACAGAACGTCGCCAATCGGGTGATGATAATAATCCGCCGCCCACAGCAGCAGTCGCCAGGTGCTGGTGGAGTAAACCGGCTCGCTGTCCAGCACCTCAACGACCGACTTCAGTTCGTTAAGCGGCAATTCGCTTTTATCGCTGACGGAGACAACGATCCCCACGCGCTGCTGTTTGCCAAACGGCACGGTCACGCGGCAGCCCGCTTTGGCGCTCATGCTGTCGGGCAGCAGATAGTCAAAGGTACGGGGAAGCGGAACGGGCAGGGCAACGTGAGCGACGGGCATCGAATCTTCCTGACTTGAAAAGTGGCGCGTTAGTATACACATTAGTAAAAGCGGCGTGCGGATCAGTTTGCATACGTTGGTCAAATTCTGTATGATTCGCCGCCTTTGGTGTACTTTACGCCAAAGAACTTACAATCAACATCGCGTGGTGTCTGGCGTTAGGGCTGGAAGAGCGACGCGGCCTTAACTGAGGTTCTCCCATGAAAAAAGATATTCACCCGAAATACGAAATGATTACTGCAAACTGTTCTTGCGGTAACTCTATCCAGATCCGCTCTACCGTGGGTCACGATCTGAACCTGGACGTGTGCGGCAAATGCCACCCGTTCTACACTGGTAAGCAGCGTGACGTTGCAACCGGTGGCCGTGTTGACCGCTTCAACAAGCGTTTCAGCATCCCGGGCGCTAAATAAGTTTCCCGAAAAAAAGGCACCGCAAGGTGCCTTTTTTGTATCCGCTTCTCAGTATTCCCACGTATCCGGGTCAATACCCAGTTCACGCATGATCACCTTCGCCTCTTCCGGGATTTCATCACTGCGCTCTTTGCGCAGATCTTCATCGTTCGGCAACGGTTGACCGGTAAACGCATGCAGAAACGCTTCGCACAGCAGTTCGCTGTTGGTCGCGTGGCGCAGGTTGTTCACCTGACGACGCGTACGTTCATCGGTGAGGATCTTCAACACCTTCAGAGGAATGGAAACCGTAATTTTCTTTACTTGCTCACTCTTCTTACCGTGCTCAGCGTATGGGCTGATATATTCGCCGCTCCATTCAGCCATGAGATACCTTTAATCCTCTCAGTCATTTATTTAAAGGTGCAAAACCTGTAACCACCCGTTTTGAACCGCAATCTTGTCTAGTTTACCGTAGAGACGATACCGTGGCACGGATATTGCCGCTGCAGCGTGCACTAAAGCATATAATTTTAACGGCTATTTGCGCATTGCTCAATCTATACGCAAAGAAGTTTAGATGTCCAGATGTATTGACGTCCATACTTTCAATGTTTACTCTGGTGCCTGACTTTTCACCTCATTCGCCAGGAAGCCCTCACCATGACGCGTAAACAGGCCACTATTGCAGTGCGTAGCGGATTAAATGATGACGAGCAGTACGGCTGCGTTGTCCCGCCGATTCATCTTTCCAGTACCTATAATTTCACCGGATTTAATGAACCCCGCGCGCATGATTATTCGCGTCGTGGCAACCCTACGCGTGACGTGACCCAGCGCGCGCTGGCCGAGCTGGAAGGTGGCGCAGGTGCAGTATTAACCAATACAGGGATGTCCGCCATTCACCTGGTGACTACGGTGTTCCTGAAACCGGGCGATCTTCTGGTAGCGCCGCACGACTGCTACGGCGGCAGCTATCGCCTGTTTGACAGCCTGGCGAAACGCGGCTGCTATCGCGTGCTGTTTGTCGATCAAAACGACGAACAGGCGCTGAAACAGGCTCTGGCAGAGAAACCAAAGCTGGTTCTGGTGGAAAGTCCAAGCAATCCATTGTTGCGCGTTGTCGATATTGCGAAAATTTGTCAGCTCGCAAGGGATGCGGGAGCGATAAGTGTAGTGGATAATACGTTCCTCAGTCCGGCCCTTCAGAACCCACTCGCACTGGGTGCCGATCTGGTATTGCATTCATGCACTAAATATCTGAACGGCCATTCTGATGTTGTGGCGGGCGTGGTGATTGCTAAAGATCCCGACGTTGTCACCGAACTGGCATGGTGGGCTAATAATATTGGCGTCACCGCGGGTGCCTTCGACAGCTATCTGCTGTTGCGCGGCATCCGCACGCTATCGCCGCGCATGGACGTGGCGCAGCGCAATGCCCAGGCGATTGTCGATTTCCTGAAAACCCAACCGCTGGTGAAGAAGCTCTATCACCCGTCGCTGCCGGAAAACCAGGGGCACGAGATTGCCGCGCGTCAGCAGAAAGGGTTTGGCGCGATGTTAAGTTTTGAACTGGACGGTGACGAGCAAACGCTGCGTCGCTTCCTGAGCGGGCTGTCATTGTTTACGCTGGCGGAATCCTTAGGTGGGGTTGAAAGCTTGATCTCCCACGCCGCGACCATGACGCACGCAGGTATGGCACCGGAAGCTCGTGCCGCCGCCGGAATTTCTGAGACGCTGCTGCGTATCTCAACCGGCATTGAAGATTCTGAAGATTTAATTGCCGATCTGGAAAATGCCTTCCGGATCGCAGCCAAGGGGTAATCATGAGTGTGATAGCGCAGGCAGGGGCGAAGGGTCGTCAACTGCACAAGTTTGGTGGTAGTAGTCTTGCTGATGTGAAATGTTACCTGCGCGTTGCAGGCATCATGACGGAATATTCACAGCCGGGTGACATGATGGTTGTCTCGGCGGCGGGCAGCACCACCAACCAGTTGATTAGCTGGCTGAAACTGAGCCAGACCGATCGCCTTTCTGCGCATCAGGTACAACAGTCCTTACGCCGCTACCAGAGCGAGCTGATTGCCGGCCTGCTGCCTGCGGACGTGGCGGACGGGCTGATCGGCGCCTTCACGCATGACCTTGAGCGTCTGGCTGCCCTGCTGGACAGCGGAATTACCGACGCGGTGTATGCCGAAGTGGTGGGCCACGGTGAAGTGTGGTCCGCGCGCCTGATGGCCGCCGTGCTGCAGCACCTGGGCGTGGAAGCGGCCTGGCTCGACGCGCGTGATTTTCTGCGCGCCGAACGCGCCGCGCAGCCGCAGGTGGATGAAGGGTTGTCCTACCCGCTGCTGCAACAGCTGCTGGTGCAGCACCCGGGCAAACGTATTGTCGTCACCGGCTTTATCAGCCGCAGCAACGCGGGCGAAACCGTGCTGCTGGGTCGTAATGGTTCGGACTACTCGGCAACGCAGATTGGTGCCCTGGCGGGCGTCTCCCGCGTCACCATCTGGAGCGACGTGGCCGGTGTGTACAGCGCGGATCCGCGCAAAGTAAAAGATGCCTGCCTGCTGCCGCTGCTGCGTCTCGACGAAGCCAGCGAGCTGGCGCGTCTGGCTGCGCCGGTACTGCATGCGCGCACGCTGCAGCCGGTTTCCGGCAGCGATATCGACCTCCAGCTGCGCTGCAGTTACACCCCGGATCAAGGCTCCACGCGCATTGAGCGCGTGCTGGCGTCCGGTACCGGGGCGCGTATTGTCACCAGCCACGACGACATCTGCCTGATTGAGTTCCAGGTGCCAGCGGGCCAGGACTTCAAGCTGGCGCATAAAGATATCGACACGATCCTGAAACGCGCCCAGGTGCGTCCGTTGGCCGTTGGCGTGCATAACGATCGTCAACTGCTGCAGTTCTGCTACACCGCTGAAGTGGCGGACAGCGCGCTAAAAATTTTGGATGAAGCGGGCCTGCCGGGCGAGCTTCGCCTGCGTCAGGGGCTGGCGCTGGTGGCGATGGTGGGCGCGGGCGTCACCCGTAACCCGCTGCACTGCCACCGCTTCTGGCAGCAGCTGAAAGGCCAGCCGGTGGAGTTCACCTGGCAGTCGGAGGAGGGCATTAGCCTGGTCGCCGTCCTGCGTAAAGGGCCAACCGAGAGCCTGATTCAGGGCCTGCACACCTCCCTGTTCCGCGCGGAAAAGCGCATCGGTCTGGTGCTGTTCGGGAAAGGCAACATCGGCTCCCGCTGGCTGGAGCTGTTTGCCCGCGAACAGGTGACGCTCTCGGCGCGTACCGGATTCGAATTCATTCTTGCGGGCGTGGTGGACAGCCGCCGCAGCCTGCTGAACTACGAAGGGCTGGACGCCAGCCGCGCGCTTGCCTTCTTTAATGATGAAGCCGTAGAGCAGGATGAAGAGTCGCTGTTCCTGTGGATGCGCGCGCACCCGTATGACGATCTGGTGGTCCTGGACGTTACCGCCAGCGAACAGCTTGCGGATCAGTATCTGGATTTCGCCAGCCACGGTTTCCACGTTATTAGTGCGAACAAGCTGGCGGGGGCGAGCAGCACCGATAAATACCGCCAGATCCACGACGCGTTTGAAAAAACGGGGCGCCACTGGCTTTATAACGCCACCGTTGGGGCTGGCCTGCCGGTTAACCACACCGTGCGTGACCTGATTGAAAGCGGCGACAGCATTCTGGCGCTGAGCGGTATCTTCTCCGGCACGCTCTCCTGGCTTTTCCTGCAGTTCGACGGCACCGTACCGTTCACCGACCTGGTGGATCAGGCGTGGCAGCAGGGCTTAACCGAGCCCGATCCGCGCGTTGACCTTTCCGGCAAAGACGTGATGCGTAAGCTGGTGATCCTGGCGCGTGAAGCCGGTTACGACATCGAACCGGATGCCGTACGCGTCGAATCGCTGGTGCCTGCCGGCTGTGAAGAAGGTTCTGTGGATCATTTCTTTGAAAATGGTGAAGAGCTTAACGAGCAGATGGTACAGCGTCTGGAAGCGGCGAACGAGATGGGGCTGGTACTGCGCTATGTGGCGCGTTTCGAGGCCAACGGAAAAGCGCGAGTCGGCGTCGAGGCAGTGCGTCCTGAACATCCGCTGGCGGCGCTGCTGCCGTGCGATAACGTCTTCGCCATCGAAAGCCGCTGGTATCGCGATAACCCGCTGGTGATCCGTGGTCCGGGCGCGGGGCGCGATGTCACCGCTGGAGCCATTCAGTCCGACATCAACCGTCTGGCTAAGCTGCTGTAAAGCCTGAATTTCCCTCTCCCTGTGGGAGAGGGTTAGGGTGAGGGCATCAGACCGCACTCACCCTCATCCTGAATTTCCCTCATATTCCCTGAGCAAACCTCACCGTTATTGTTGATTATTTATGTTGACGTCCCTCCGCTTTTCCGTCATTTTTACATCTGGACGTCTAAACGTATAGAAGTTCACAACACAACAAATAACGACATGCGATTGATAGAGGTAAGGTATGAGCTTTTTTCACGCCAACCAGCGGGAAGCACTGAATCAGAGCCTGGCCGAAGTAAACGGCCAGATTAACGTCTCTTTTGAATTTTTCCCGCCTCGCACCAGTGAAATGGAGCAAACCCTGTGGAGCTCTATCGATCGTCTTAGCAGCCTGAAGCCGAAGTTCGTCTCCGTGACTTACGGTGCTAACTCCGGCGAGCGTGACCGTACGCACAGCATCATTAAAGGCATTAAAGATCGTACCGGTCTGGAAGCGGCGCCGCATCTCACCTGTATCGACGCGACCCGCGACGAGTTACGGGCCATCGCCCAGGATTACTGGAATAACGGCATTCGTCATATCGTCGCTCTGCGCGGTGACCTGCCGCCGGGCAGCGGTAAGCCGGACATGTATGCCGCCGATCTGGTCGCGCTGCTGAAAGACGTGGCCGACTTTGATATCTCCGTTGCCGCTTATCCTGAGGTGCATCCGGAAGCGAAAAGCGCCCAGGCCGATCTGCTGAACCTCAAGCGTAAAGTGGACGCCGGCGCGAACCGCGCCATTACCCAGTTCTTTTTTGATGTGGAAAGCTACCTGCGTTTCCGTGACCGCTGCGTCTCCGCGGGCATCGACGTTGAAATTATCCCGGGTATTCTGCCGGTCTCAAACTTCAAACAGGCTAAGAAATTCGCTGATATGACCAATGTTCGCATTCCGCTGTGGATGTCCAAAATGTACGAAGGGCTGGACGATGACCCGGAAACCCGCAAGCTGGTGGGGGCCAATATCGCGATGGACATGGTGAAAATTTTAAGCCGTGAAGGAGTGAAAGATTTCCACTTCTATACGCTGAACCGCGCGGAGATGAGCTACGCCATTTGCCATACGCTGGGCGTTCGTCCGGCGTAATAAGCACAAAGCCCTCATTTTACGAGGGTTTTTTTGTCACGCGAATAGTTAAAAGGTATTAGCTATCGAATCTGTGGATTAATTCAACTATAACTTATTGCTAGTGGTGTATATCGTAACGGTAACACTGTAAAAGGGAGCATAGCGATGAGCACGTCAGACGAGACCAATAAAGCGGCATCGGTCGGCAAATGCCCGTTCCACCAGGGCGGCGTCGATCACAGCGCGGGGGCAGGTACAGGCAGCCGCGACTGGTGGCCAAAACAACTCCGCATCGATCTTCTTAACCAACATTCCAATCGTTCGAACCCGCTGGGTGAAGACTTCGACTACCGCAAAGAATTCAGCAAACTTGATTACTCCGCCCTTAAAGGCGACCTCAAAGCCCTTTTAACCGACTCTCAACCGTGGTGGCCTGCCGACTGGGGCAGCTATGCGGGCCTGTTTATCCGTATGGCCTGGCACGGCGCGGGTACCTATCGCTCCGTTGACGGACGCGGCGGTGCCGGACGCGGTCAACAGCGCTTTGCGCCGCTGAACTCCTGGCCGGATAACGTGAGCCTGGATAAGGCGCGCCGTCTGCTGTGGCCAATCAAGCAAAAATACGGACAAAAAATTTCCTGGGCCGACCTGTTTATCCTCGCGGGTAACGTGGCGCTGGAGAACTCCGGCTTCCGTACGTTTGGTTTTGGTGCCGGGCGTGAAGACGTCTGGGAACCAGACCTGGACGTGAACTGGGGTGATGAAAAAGCCTGGCTGACCCACCGTGACCCGGAGGCGCTGGCCAAGCGTCCTCTGGCCGCCACCGAAATGGGCCTAATCTACGTTAACCCGGAAGGGCCAAACGCCAGCGGTGAACCGTTGTCTGCTGCGGCGGCAATTCGCGCGACCTTCGGCAACATGGGGATGAACGACGAAGAGACCGTTGCGCTGATCGCGGGCGGCCACACCCTCGGCAAAACCCACGGCGCGGGTGAAGCCACGCACGTCGGGACCGACCCGGAAGCCTCGCCGATTGAAGCGCAGGGCCTGGGCTGGGCCAGCACGCACGGCACGGGCGTTGGCGCAGATGCCATTACCTCCGGTCTGGAAGTCATCTGGTCGCAAACCCCGACCCAGTGGAGCAACTATTTCTTCGAGAACCTGTTCAAATACGAATGGGTGCAGACCCGCAGCCCGGCGGGTGCGATTCAGTTTGAAGCCGTGGATGCGCCGGAAATCATGCCCGATCCGTTCGACCCGTCGAAAAAACGCAAACCTACTATGCTGGTCACCGACCTGACGCTGCGTTTTGATCCGGAATTCGAGAAAATTTCCCGCCGCTTCCTGAACGATCCGCAGGCCTTCAACGAAGCCTTCGCGCGCGCGTGGTACAAGCTGACGCACCGCGATATGGGGCCAAAATCCCGTTACCTTGGCCCGGAAGTGCCGAAAGAAGATCTGATCTGGCAGGACCCGCTGCCGCAGGCGGTGTTCAATCCATCGAAAGAAGACATTGAAAGCCTGAAGGTGGAAATCGCTGCATCTGGCCTCTCCGTGAGCGAACTGATCTCCGTTGCCTGGGCGTCAGCTTCAACCTTCCGCGGCGGCGACAAGCGTGGTGGCGCCAACGGCGCGCGTCTGGCGCTGGCCCCTCAGCGCGACTGGGATGTGAACGCCGCAGCGGTTCGCGCGTTGCCGGCTCTGGAAGCTATCCAGCGCACCACCAACAAAGCCTCTCTGGCGGATATTATCGTGCTGGCGGGCGTGGTGGGTGTTGAGCAGGCGGCGAAAGCGGCAGGCGTTTACGTCAACGTTCCGTTCACGCCGGGCCGCGTCGATGCGCGTCAGGATCAGACGGATATCGAGATGTTTAACCTGCTCGAACCGATTGCCGACGGCTTCCGCAACTACCGTGCGCAGGTGGATGTGTCCACGACGGAGTCACTGCTGATTGATAAAGCCCAGCAGCTGACGCTGACCGCGCCTGAGCTGACGGTGCTGATCGGTGGCCTGCGCGTGCTGGGTGCAAACTTTGATGGCAGCAAGAATGGCGTGTTCACCGTCCGCGAGGGCGTGCTGAGCAACGATTTCTTCGTGAATCTGCTGGACATGAACACGCAGTGGAAGGCGACAGACGAATCTAATGAGCTGTTTGCCGGAAGCGATCGCGCCAGCGGTGAAGTGAAATATACCGCTACCCGCGCCGACCTGGTCTTCGGTTCTAACGCCGTCCTGCGCGCGCTGGCAGAGGTTTACGCCAGCGATGATGCGCATGAGAAGTTCGTCCGCGACTTCGTTGCCGCATGGGCGAAGGTGATGGATCTGGACCGGTTTGATCTGCAGTAACCGTAGTGCCTGGTGGCGCTAACGCTTATCCGGCCTACGGGTAAAAAAATCCCCGCTGATGCGGGGATTTTTATTCACGCTATTTACTCCCACTCCTGCAGGAACCGCTGCCCATACTGGTCAGCCACCAGCAGCGCGGCATACACCTGATCCGGCGTTACGCCGCCGGGCATGTTGTGAATGGTTTCCCCTTTGGCACAGGAGGCTTCGGCGATCAGACGCATTTTGGACGGAATATCCTCTTTGATGTTCAGCTGCGCCAGCGTGATCGGCAGCCCAACGCTGTGACAAAGCGCCGCGACGGTCTCTATTTCTTCTACCGGCGCGTTTTCCAGTACCAGCTGCGTCAGCGTACCAAACGCCACTTTTTCACCGTGATAGAAGTGGTGCGCGTCCGGTACCGCCGTCATTCCGTTATGAATAGCGTGTGCCGCCGCCAGCCCGCCGCTTTCAAAGCCTACGCCGCTGAGATAGGTATTGGCTTCGATAATGCGTTCAAGAGCAGGCGTCACCACATGCTGTTCTGCTGCCAGCATGGCCTTTTCACCCTCTTCAATCAGCGTGTTGTAGCACAGCTCGGCCAGCGCGAGTGCTGCCTGCGTACATTTGCCGCCCGCCATGGTGGTCGCGCCGCTGCGCGAGCAGGCGCGTGCTTCAAACCACGTCGCCAGCGCATCGCCAATCCCGGCGGCAAGCAGACGTGCCGGCGCACCCGCTACCACTTTGGTATCGACGATAACCATGTTCGGGTTGTGCGGCAGCATCAGGTAGCGATCGAACTCACCGCTGTCGGTGTAAATGACGGAAAGGGCGCTGCACGGCGCATCGGTAGAGGCGATTGTTGGCGCAATAGCGACCGGCACATCCATAAAATGGGCCAGCGCTTTGGCGGTATCCAGCGTTTTACCGCCGCCGATACCCAGCACCGCCAGACAGTCGGCGCTGTCGGCCAGTTTTTTCAGTCGATCGATTTCATTTTGTGAACATTCGCCGCCAAACGGCGCGATTTCGGCATGCAGCTCGGCTTTTTTAAAACTCTGACGCAGGGTCTCTTCGGCAAAACCCAGCACAAATTTATCGCCGACAACCAGCCAGCGGTTGGCCAGAGGCTTCAGATAGTCGCCGAGACGGGTAAGCACATCAGCGCCCTGGATATATTTTCCCGGCGATTGAATGATACGGTCCATAACAGTTCTCCCTTAGAGGTTGAGGTTACCAAACGCGTTTTTCCAGTCCTGCTCGAACTTCTCTATGGCTGACTCTACCGCTGGCGTGCCGAGCATTTGTTGCGCTACGTCTAAGGGAAGCGTGATTGCTTCACATCCGGCGAGCAGGCAGTCCAGCGCCTGGCGCGGCGTTTTGAAGCTGGCGGCCAGCACCCTGCTTTCCGGCGCGTGCATTTCCAGCAGGGATTGCAGCTCCTGGACCATGCGAATTCCATCACCGCCCTGAGCATCAACGCGGTTTACATAGGGAGCGACATATTTCGCTCCCGCCAGCGCGGCGAGCAAACCTTGAGCGGCGCTATAAACGGCGGTTCCCAGCGTGGTAATCCCCTCTTTTTTCAGCGCTTTGATTGCGATAAGCCCCTGAGCGGTTACCGGGATTTTCACCACAATGTCCGGGATGGCGTTACTCAGACGTTTGGCCTCCGCCACCATGCCTTCGGCATCGCGGCTCATGGTTTGGGCAAACAGCGTGCCTTCTGGTCCAATGGCTTTTTGCAGACGCGGCAGCACGTCCCAGATGGATTCGCGGCTGGCGGCAACGATGCTCGGGTTGGTGGTGACGCCCGCAATGGGGAGGACGCGCGCCAGGCGTTCAACTTCCGTCACGTTGGCGGTATCCAGGTACAGTTCCATTACTCTTCCTCGTTTCAGAGTTCTAATTCGTGTTGCAGCAGGGAGGCGATGGCCTTTTCTGAGCTGGCGTTGACCAGCGCGCTGCGGAAATCGTCATGCATGATACGGCGGGCCAGGCGGGAGAAAATACGCATATGCTGATCGCCTGCGGCGTGTTTGTTCAGCGTAAGCATGATGATGAACTGTGCTTCTTCATCTCCCCACATGACGGGGGATTTCAGGCGCGCAACGCTGATGGTGGATTGCTCAATATGCTCAGACTTGCTGTGCGGGATAGCAAAGCTAAAGCCGAGCCCGGTGGAGAAGACGGCCTCGCGCGCCCACAGGTCGGCCTCCAGCTTGCGGGGGTAGCGGCAACGTCCGGCAAGCAGCAGGTTATCGGTCATACCTTTCATGACCTCTTCTTTGCTGTTCCAGTCATTGTCCAGCGAAATGCAGCGAGGTGTGACCAGCGGCGTGTCCTGCTGATTCATGCGGAACTGCGCCAGCAGGTGTTCCACTTCAAGCGAAGTGCGACACGCCATGGCCTGGTTCAGCAGCTGGCGGCAGGCGCGGCTATCAAGCTGTGCCAGGCGCGCTTTGGTTGCCGGAATAGCGGGCGACCCCATGCTCAGCTCGTCCAGTCCCAGACCCACCAGCAACGGCAGCACTGAACCTTTTGCGCCCAGCTCTCCGCACAGGCCAATCCATTTCCCCTGGCGATGGACGGCCTGTACCGCATAATCCAGCGCCCTCAGGAAGGCCGGGTTCAGGCTGTTGTAGTGGCGTGTGACTTTGGCGTTGTCGCGGTCGACGGCCAGTAGATACTGCGTCAGGTCATTGCTGCCAATGCTAAAGAAATCAATTTCTTCGCAGCACTGATCGATGATGAACATCACCGAAGGTACTTCCAGCATGATGCCGAGCGGAATTTTTTCATCGAACGGAATGTGTTCAGCCCGGAGCTGCTGTTTCGCTTCTACAAGTTTCTCTTTCACCCACAGGATCTCTTCCATAGAAGAGATCATCGGGATCATGATCTTCAGGCTGCCGTGAGCAGAGGCGCGCAGGATCGCCCGAAGCTGGGTGGTGAAAAGCGCTGCATACTCTTCGTAAATACGTACGGCACGGTAGCCGAGGAACGGGTTGTTTTCGGCCGGGATATTCAGATACGCCACCGGTTTATCGCCGCCGATATCCATGGTGCGCACGATAATGCTGCGCCCGTTTGCGCTTTCCAGCGCCTGGCAGAAAATGTAGTACAGCTCGTTTTCACCGGGCGCGCTGGTACGCTCCATATACAGCATTTCGGTACGAAACAGGCCAACGCCCTCGGCGCCGTTCCCGAATGCTGCCTGCGCTTCCACCGCGTGGGCGATGTTTGCGGCGATCTCAATGCGCAGGTCATCGGCAGTTCTGGCTTCCCGATCGAGCCAGATGCGCTGCTGCTCGCGTAGTGCCTGATGTACCCGTGCTTCCTGGCGGTAGTAGCGTGCCACCGCATCGCTGGCGTTGACCACGACCGCACCGGCATTGCCATCAATAAATACGGGTTTATTGCGCCACTGCAGCAGGCTTTCACTGTCGACGCCAACCAGCGTCGGAATATTAAAGGAACGTGCAAGAATAACGGTGTGCGAGGTTGTTCCACCGCTTTTTAACAGCAGCCCCTTAAGCAAGGTTTTATCGAGCTCCAGGAACTGGCCGGGCGTAAGATCATCCGCCAGACAAACGGTCGGCTGCGTCAGCTGGCCCGGCGCGGGGAAGCGCTGTTCACCGTAGATTTGCTGCAGCAGCTGATAGCAAACATCGCGCACATCCAGCACGCGTTCCTGCAGATAGCTGCTGCTGGAACGAGAGAACGTATCGCAGAAATGGTTAGCTGTGGCGATTGTCGCTTGCGCGCAGCTTAGCCCCTGACTCACGCCCGCAAGCAGATGCTGGCGTAAAGCGGTATCTGTCGCCAGCGATCGATGTGCCTCAAGAATGGCGCTGGCGGTGCTGTCGCTGTCCAGCGCGCGCAGCTCAATGTTTTTCACCAGCAGGGTGAGGCCTTTATCCAGCGCTGACTGCTCTTCTTCCACGTTTTTCGCGTCGGGTAAATCCGTCAGTGCATTGAGATCCAGCGAGGTCAGCAAGGTTAACACGCCCCGGGCGCTGCCGCTGCAAACGGGCAGGGCGCGGAAAAGCGTTGGATTAAGGCGCGTGAGGGATTCTGGCAGCGGATCGCGCTCAATATTGATGGCTTCTGCGAGCGGCGCGTCGCAGTGTGGAAACTCTTCCCGGAGCCATTGTTCCAGCTGTTGATGGGCGCTCTGCTCATCTTCACCGTGGATCACCAGACGACAGGCGTCGCCTGCCAGCGTGTCGGTGCCAATAAGTGCCAGTGCGCTCTTGGCATTTCCTTTTCGGTCAGTGCGCAGGTTATGCCACTCGATCTGTGAGATAAACGTATTGCACAGCGTCTCCACATGACTTGCCGGACGCGCGTGAACCCCGTTGGGTAATTCACAGGTAAATTCCACTACCAGAGCCATACACACTCCTGAAACCAATCTTCATTCATTGGGGAACAGCATACGAGTGTGTTGATGGCGCGCGCCATGTGACAAATCTGCCAAAAGCTGGACAAATGTAATATCAGGTGAAAAGTGAGATTTGACTCACAGGTTGTAGTGGTTTGTCTTAAGCGTACCGTCTATCCGAAATGTCGAGGTGGATCGCATTTTTATTTCGATATTACAAAAATCCAGTAAATGGTCTTTTTGTCTCCTGTCCGCCGCCTTCCTGATTGCCTATTGTTTGCCACAACATCTTTATGGTTTTAGGCCTGGAGCGGCATATGAAAGAGTTGGTGCATATTCTCAAGAACACGCGGCAGCATCTGATGACCGGGGTGTCGCACATGATCCCGTTCGTGGTCGCGGGCGGTATTTTGCTGGCGGTTTCGGTCATGCTGTACGGCAAGGGCGCGGTACCGGATGCCGCAACCGATCCCAACCTCAAAAAGCTATTCGATATTGGCGTGGCGGGGTTAACGCTGATGGTGCCTTTCCTGGCCGCCTATATTGGCTACTCCATTGCCGAGCGCGCCGCGCTTGCTCCCTGCGCGATTGCCGCGTGGGTCGGTAACAGCTTCGGTGCGGGTTTCTTCGGCGCCATTATTGCCGGGATCCTCGGTGGGATTGTGGTCTGGTATCTGAAAAAACTGCCGGTCCCGAAAGTCCTGCGCTCCGTCATGCCTATCTTCATCATCCCTATCATCGGCACCTTTGTTACCGCAGGCATCATGATGTGGGGTCTGGGCGAACCTGTCGGTGCGTTGACGACGGGCTTAACCCAGTGGCTGCAAGGGATGCAGCAGGGCAGCATCGTCGTGTTGGCCGTCATCATGGGGTTGATGCTGGCCTTCGACATGGGCGGCCCGATTAATAAAGTCGCCTATGCCTTCATGCTGATCTGCGTTGCTCAGGGCGTCTACACCGTGGTGGCGATTGCGGCAGTCGGTATCTGTGTGCCACCGCTGGGATTAGGCCTGGCGACGCTGATTAACCGCAAAAACTTTACCGCTGAAGAACGCGAAGCGGGCAAGGCTGCATTAGTGATGGGCTGCGTGGGGGTTACCGAAGGGGCCATTCCTTTCGCCGCTGCAGATCCTCTGCGTGTCATTCCCTCCATCATGCTGGGCTCGGCGTGTGGCGCAGTAACGGCTGCCGTGATGGGGGCGCAATGTTATGCCGGATGGGGCGGGCTTATCGTTCTCCCTGTGGTGGAAGGCAAACTGGGCTACATCGCGGCGGTCGCCGTAGGGGCTGTGGTGACGGCCATTAGCGTCAACGTGCTGAAGAGTATTGCCCGCAAGAATGCAAAACAGGTCGAGGAAAAAGAGGACGACCTGGATCTGGATTTCGAAATTAACTGAGTGAGGAAGAGAACATGGCCCGAATTATCGCAGTAACAGCATGCCCGTCAGGCGTTGCCCATACCTACATGGCGGCCGAAGCGCTAGAAAGCGCAGCTAAAGCCAAAGGCTGGGAAGTGAAGGTTGAAACGCAGGGGTCGATTGGTCTTGAGAACGAGCTGAATGCTGAGGATATCGCCGCAGCGGATATGGTGATCCTGACCAAAGATATCGGCATCAAGTTTGAAGAACGTTTTACCGGGAAAACCATCGTGCGCGTCAACATCAGCGATGCGGTAAAACGCGCCGACGCCATCATGAACAAAATTGATGCCCACCTGGCGCAAACCGCCTGACGCTCTCCCGCCCTTCGGGGCGGGCTCATTTTCCGTTACAGGAGTTCCCTCATGACGAATCGTACCCAGCGTTTGAAAGACGCACTTTTTGCGAGTCCGCGTGAAATCTCGCTTGAGCGTGCTTTGCTCTATACCGCCAGCCATCAGCAGACGGAAGGCGAGCCGGTAATCCTCAGGCGTGCAAAAGCCACGGCGTACATTCTTGACCATGTGAACATCGCGATTCGTGATGAGGAACTGATTGCCGGCAACCGGACCGTTAAACCGCGTGCAGGCATCATGTCTCCTGAGATGGATCCGTACTGGCTGCTTAAGGAGCTGGACCAGTTTGCCACGCGTCCGCAGGACCGCTTTGAAATCAGCGAAGAAGATAAGCAGATCTACCGTGACGCGCTGTATCCCTACTGGGAAAAACGGTCGATGAAGGATTTCATCAACAGCCAGATGACGGATGAGGTGAAAGCCGCTGTGGGGACGCAAATTTTCAGCGTCAACCAGACCGACAAAGGGCAGGGGCATATCATTATTGATTATCCGCGCCTGCTCAATAACGGCCTGGGTGCGCTGGTGGAGGAATTGCGCGAGCACTGCGCCCGCGATGCGCAGAACACGTTCTATGCCGCCGCACTGATTCTGCTGGAAGCCTCCCAGCGTCATATACTGCGCTATGCATCACTGGCTGAAGAGTTGGCTGAAAGCAGTGACGCAGCGCGATGTGAAGAATTACGGAAGATTGCAGAAATCTCGCGCCATAACGCGCAGCATAAGCCGCAAACGTTCTGGCAGGCGTGTCAGCTCTTCTGGTACATGAACGTCATTTTGCAGTATGAATCCAACGCCAGCTCGCTCTCCATCGGGCGCTTTGACCAGTATATGCTGCCCTTTTATCAGGCCTCGCTCTCACAGGGCGAAGCGCCCGCTTTCCTGAAAGAGATTCTGGAATCGCTGTGGGTGAAGTGCAATGACGTGGTGCTTTTACGCTCGACCAGCAGCGCCCGCTATTTTGCCGGATTCCCGACCGGGTATACCGCACTATTGGGCGGCCTGACGGAGAGCGGGCGTAGCGCGGTGAACGTGCTTTCCTTCCTGTGTCTGGATGCTTACCAGAGCGTTCAGCTTCCTCAACCGAACCTCGGCGTACGGGTTAACGAGCTTATCGACCGGCCCTTCCTGCTGAAAACGGCGGAGACGATTCGCCTGGGCACCGGCATCCCGCAGATTTTCAATGATGAAGTGGTGGTGCCTGCCTTCCTCAATCGGGGGGTGTCGCTGGAAGATGCGCGCGACTACGCGGTGGTTGGCTGTGTAGAACTGTCGATTCCGGGTAAAACCTACGGTCTGCACGATATCGCGATGTTTAACCTGCTAAAGGTGATGGAAATCGCGATGCAGGAGAACGAAGGCAACGCAGCGCTGAGTTATGAAGGCCTGCTGGAGCATATTCGCGCCAAAATTAATCACTACATTGCTCTGATGGTCGAGGGGAGCAATATCTGCGATATCGGCCATCGTGACTGGGCTCCGGTGCCGTTGCTCTCTTCTTTTATCAGCGATTGCCTGGCATCAGGGAAAGACATTACCGACGGTGGCGCACGCTATAACTTTTCCGGCGTGCAGGGGATCGGGATAGCGAATTTGAGCGACTCGCTGCACGCCCTGAAAGGGCTGGTGTTTGAACAGCAGCGCTTAAGTTTTGACGAGCTGTTAGCCGTGTTAAACGCTAACTTTGCCACGCCTGAGGGCAAAAAAATCCGCGCCCGGTTGATCAATCGCTTCGAAAAATACGGCAATGATATCGATGATGTCGACAACATCAGCGCTGAACTGCTGCGCCACTACTGTAAAGAGGTCGAAAAATACCGGAACCCGCGCGGCGGGCAGTTCACGCCCGGTTCTTATACCGTATCGGCACACGTACCGCTGGGGGCGGTGGTGGGGGCAACGCCCGATGGCCGTTTTGCCGGGGAGCAACTGGCAGACGGTGGGCTCTCGCCGATGCTGGGGCAAGATATGCAGGGCCCGACGGCGGTACTGAAATCGGTAAGCAAGCTGGATAACTATCTGTTATCTAACGGCACGCTGCTAAACGTTAAATTCACCCCTGCGACGCTGGAAGGCGACGCCGGGCTGCAAAAGCTGGCGGATTTCCTTCGCGCCTTCACGCAGCTTAAATTACAGCATATTCAGTTCAACGTGGTGAATGCGGACACATTACGTGAAGCGCAACAGCGTCCGCAGGATTTTGCCGGGTTGGTGGTGCGCGTTGCCGGATACAGCGCCTTCTTTGTTGAGTTATCGAAGGAGATCCAGGATGACATTATCCGCCGCACAGCGCATCAGCTGTGACGTGGTTGAAACGCGCGTCGACGTGGCGCGTATTTTCAACATCCAGCGCTACTCATTAAATGACGGACGCGGCATCCGTACGGTGGTTTTTTTTAAAGGCTGCCCTCACCGCTGTCCGTGGTGCGCTAATCCGGAGTCGATTTCGCCGAAAATCGAGACGGTGCGTCGGGAGAGTAAATGTCTGCACTGCGCTCCCTGCCTGCGTGAAGCTGAGGAGTGTCCCTCCGGCGCGTTCGAGCACATCGGGCGCGATGTGACCCTGGATGAGCTGGAAAACGAGGTGATGAAAGACGATGTCTTCTTTCGTTCCTCGGGAGGCGGGGTGACGCTTTCGGGCGGGGAAGTGTTGCTGCAGGCGCCTTTCGCGACACAGCTTCTACAGAGGCTGCGTGGTTTCGGCGTGCATACGGCCATCGAAACGGCAGGCGATGCGCCTTTGTCCCGATTAATGCCGCTGGCCCGCCAGTGTGATGAAGTGCTGTTTGATTTGAAGATCATGGACACGGCGCTGGCCCAATCAATTGTGGCAATGAATCTTCCTAGAGTGCTGGATAATTTCCGTCAGCTGGTGGCTGACGGGATAAACGTGATTCCCCGCGTCCCGCTTATTCCTGGCTATACGCTTAACGAAACGAACATGGCGCGCGTGCTGGCTTTCCTGTTACCTTCAGGAATACGGGAGCTGCATTTATTGCCCTTCCATCAGTATGGGGAGCCAAAATACCGTCTGCTGGGACAGGTGTGGGGAATGCGGCAAGCGATCCCGCCGACAGAAGATGAGGTGTCAGCGATGCGTCAACTGGCCGAGTGCGAAGGTTTCAATGTTACCCTGGGAGGCTGAACATGACAGTGATAGCGGGACGTCATCTGGTGGCGGTGACCGCGTGCGTCAGTGGCGTCGCACATACCTATATGGCTGCCGAACGGCTGGAAAAGCTCTGCCAGCAGGAGAAGTGGAGCGTTAACATTGAGACGCAGGGAGCGCTGGGCGTTGAGAGTGAGCTTACGGAAGAGGACATCCGGCGTGCTGATGTCGTATTGCTCATTACTGATATCGAACTGGCGAGCAGTGAACGTTTCGAGCATACGCGCTACGTGAAGTGCGGTATTAACGCCTTTTTACGTGACCCACAAAAGGTGATGGGCGCGGTGCGTAAAATGCTATCCGCTCCGCAGCAAACTCAGGTCATTCTGGACTAGCAGCCTTCCCGGTGAGCTGGCTGTGATACTGGCGACGGTATTCTGACGGCGAACGCTCCGTGTTCTTGCGAAATAACCGACAGAAATAGTTGCTGTCGACAAATCCGCAGGCATGCGCCACCTCTTTCACTTTTAAATCATACCCTTTCAACAGCTGGCGCGCGTGTTCCAGCCGGGTATGCGTCAGGTATTCATTAAAACCCACTGCGCCCGTTTTCTGGAACAGATGAGACAGGTAGTTTGGGGAGATATAAAACGCCTGCGCGACGGATTCCCGGGTAAGAGGAGTGGCGTAGTGTTCGTCAATATAGACCCGAATCGCTTCAAACAGAGCCTGACTGCGGGAGGCGGTTTGGATCTGACTCCCCAGAAGGTCCACGCAGTGGCTAAGCAGGCTGGCGATAATCAGCCTCGCGGTTTGCTGCTCGTGCGGTTGCATCTGGATTTCATGGAGCGTCTGTAAGAGTAGCGATCCAATACGCGGACCGCGGCGGGCAACGTGCTGCTTTGCCAGATTTCGAACGTCTTCACCGTCCCAATGCAAAAGGCTAAACCCAAGCTGCTGTTTGCCAAACAGGATACTCAGCGTGGTTGCGGGTGTTTGCCAATGTGGATTATTCCAGCCGCCAGCCGGGACGTATAAAACATCCCCCTGCTGTAAAACGCAGCCAGTCTGGTCTTTCATTGAACCTTCGATCGCGATCTCCAGACGTGGAAAATCGACCTGTAGGGCAAGTTCGGGGGCGGGGATCGCTGGGTTCGCAAAATGCACCTGACGCAGCGGCGTTGTGCCGTTGATCAGGTCAGTCAGGATGTGGGTAATGTCGTGGTGCATGGTGTGGATACCAGGGTATTGCTGGGCGGCGCTAACGCTTACCCGGCCTACGTATCGTAGGCCCGTGCAAGCGTAGCGCCGCCGGGCGTAAAGCATTAGCCGGTGTTACGCATACCTGCCGCAACGCCCGCAATCGTCACCATCAGCGCCTGTTCAACACGCGGATCCGGCTCTTTACCTTCTTCTTCCGCCAGACGCGAACGGTGCAGCAGCTCTGCCTGCAGAACGTTCAGCGGGTCGGTGTAGATATTACGCAGCTGAATTGACTCGGCAATCCACGGCAGGTCCGCCATCAGATGTGAGTCGTTGGCGATGTCCAGCACCACTTTGATGTCGCCTTCCAGCAGTTCGCGTAGCTCTTTACCCAGCGCCCACAGCTCTGGTTTCACCAGACGCTGGTCGTAGTATTCCGCCAGCCACAGGTCAGCTTTCGAGAAGACCATCTCCAGCATGCCCAGACGGGTAGAGAAGAACGGCCAGTCGCGGCACATGGTTTCCAGTTCGTTCTGTTTGCCGTCTTCCACCACTTTTTGCAGCGCGGCACCGGCACCCAGCCAGGCGGGCAGCATCAGGCGGTTCTGCGTCCAGGCGAAGATCCACGGGATCGCGCGCAGAGACTCTACGCCACCGGTCGGGCGACGCTTCGCAGGACGTGAGCCCAGCGGTAGTTTACCCAGCTCCTGCTCAGGCGTGGCCGAGCGGAAGTAAGGAACGAAATCTTTGTTTTCACGCACGTAGCCGCGGTACAAATCGCAGGAGATATCAGACAGCTCGTCCATGATATGGCACCAGGATGCTTTCGGCTCCGGCGGCGGCAGCAGGTTTGCTTCCAGGATCGCGCTGGTGTAGAGCGACAGGCTGCTGATGGTCACTTCCGGCAGACCGTACTTGAAACGGATCATCTCGCCCTGCTCGGTGACGCGCAGGCCACCTTTCAGGCTTCCCGGCGGCTGCGACAGCAGCGCTGCGTGTGCAGGCGCGCCGCCACGGCCAATCGAGCCACCGCGTCCGTGGAACAGGGTCAGCTCAATACCGGCTTTCTCGCAGGTTTTGATCAGTGCGTCCTGCGCCTGATACTGCGCCCAGGATGCCGCCATCACGCCCGCATCTTTCGCGGAGTCGGAATAGCCAATCATCACCATCTGTTTGCCCTGAATAAAGCCGCGGTACCAGTCGATATTCAGCAGCTGTGTCATGACGTCGTTGGCGTTGTTCAGGTCGTCGAGGGTCTCAAACAGCGGGGCGACCGGCAGAGCGTAGTCGATTCCCGCTTCTTTCAGCAGAAGGTGAACGCCCAGCACGTCGGACGGCGTCTTCGCCATGGAGATCACATAGGCGGCCACCGATCCTTTCGGCGCGTCCACGATCGCTTTACAGGTGTTGAGTACTTCGCGGGTTTCGTTGCTTGGCTCCCAGTTGCGCGGCAGCAGAGGGCGCTTCGAGTTCAGCTCGCGGATCAGGAAGGCCTGTTTGTCGGCTTCGGACCAGCTTTCATAGTCGCCGATGCCGAGATAGCGGGTCAGCTCGCCCAGCGCTTCGGTATGACGGGTACTTTCCTGACGTACGTCGATACGCACCAGCGGCACGCCAAAACACTTCACGCGGCGCAGGGTGTCGAGCAGTTCGCCGTTAGCGATGATGCCCATCCCGCAGGCCTGCAGTGATTTATAACAGGCATACAGCGGCTCCCAGAGCTGTTCGTTCTGGCTGAGCAGACCTTCTGGTTTTGGCAGGCGCTGACCTTTCAGACGCGCTTCCAGCCAGGCCTGAGTGGCCATCAGCTGACCACGCAGTTTCTTCATCAGGAAACGGTACGGCTCGCTGGCGCCTTCTTCTCCGGCCAGCGCGCGCAGTTCCGGCGTCGCTTCAACCATCGATAGCTCGGAGATCAGCACCTGAATATCTTTCAGGAACAGGTCGGTCGCTTTCCAGCGGCTCAGCAGCAGGACGTGACGGGTAATTTCCGCGGTCACGTTCGGGTTGCCGTCGCGGTCGCCGCCCATCCAGGAGGTGAAGCGGACCGGAACGAAGTCGACCGGCAGACGGTAGCCGAGGTTCTCTTCCAGCTGTTCGTTCAGCTCGCGCAGATAGTTAGGCACCCCTTCCCACAGGCTGTTTTCCACCACCGCAAAGCCCCATTTGGCTTCGTCGACCGGGCTTGGACGATGCTTACGAATTTCATCGGTGTGCCAGGACTGGGCAATCAGCTGGCGCAGACGGCGCATCAGCTGGTTGCGTTCGTAGTCGGCAATGTCTTTGTTATCCAACTGCTTCAGACAGTTGTTCACTTCCACCATTTTGTGGATCAGGGTGCGACGGGTAATTTCAGTGGGGTGTGCGGTCAGCACCAGCTCCAGCGAAAGAGACTCCACCGCTTTTTTAATGGTGGCTTCGTTGAGGTCTGGCTGGTCTTTCAGTTTACGCAGGGTGCGGGCAATGACTTCCGGGTTGCTTGCCGCTTCGCCATTTGGCGAAATGCTGTGGTATTGCTCAGCGGTGTTAGCCAGGTTCAGAAACTGGCTGAATGCGCGTGCAACGGGCAGCAGCTCATCGTTTGAGAGGTTCTGCAAGGTGGTGAGCAGCTCCTGACGACTGGCCTCGTTACCGGCACGGGAAGATTTAGACAGCTTGCGGATGGTTTCAACGCGGTCGAGGATGTTCTCCCCCAACGCGTCTTTGATGGTATCTCCAAGCACTTTGCCGAGCATACTGACATTACTACGCAACGCGGAATATTGTTCGTTCATAAAAACCCAGTCACCCCATCATTTTTGTTTATGCCCAGGCGAAAATCATCTGGACATTATTTTGTCATCTCCCTTTATAAAGCCACGTAAAACCCCCGTCGTCAATTGCTGCGAAAACGGTTCAGCAAACGAATAAATGCGGGCAATTTACGAAATTTAATTCGCATTGCGTCAGATAAGAGATGCTTATGGGAATGTGACGGAGATCATGCTATTTGTTGCCCTCACCCTAACCCTCTCCCACAGGGAGAGGGGACTCTTCGGTGCAGTTTTAATGCCAGCAGAAGTGATGCACAACCTGGGTAATCAGTTCGCGGGTTGGCTTGATGAAGCGGGTTTCCAGATATTCATCCGGCTGGTGCGCCTGGTTGATGGAGCCGGGGCCCAGGACCAGCGTAGGGCAAAGCGTCTGAATAAACGGCGCTTCGGTGCAGTAGTTCACCACGTCGGTTTTCTCACCGAGCAGCTTTTCTACCACCTCAACCAGCTGATGGTCCGGCGGGCATTCGTAACCCGGGATCGGCGGATGCAGTTCGGAGACCGTCAGGCGGCCCGGCCAGCGCTCGCTCACCGGAGCCAGCGCTTCATTCAGCAGGCCGTCGAGATCGCTGAGGGTCATGCCCGGCAGCGGGCGGATGTCCATATGCAGTTCGCAGCAGGCGCAGATGCGGTTCGAGGCATCGCCGCCGTGCAGGCTGCCGAGGTTCAGGGTCGGATACGGCACGGTGAACGCGTCGTAGTGGTAGCGCTCTTTCAGACCGTCGCGCAGGGTCATGATACGGCCGATGGCGTCATGCATCAGCTCAATGGCGTTCACGCCGCGCGCGGGATCGCTGGAGTGGCCGGACTGGCCCAGCACGCGCACGGCGGTAGAAATATGGCCTTTGTGCGCGCGGATCGGCTGCAGAGACGTCGGCTCGCCGATGATCGCGCAGTCCGGGCGAATCGACGTATTTTCAGAGAAGTAGCGCGCGCCCGCCATGCTGGTTTCTTCGTCGGCGGTCGCCAGAATGTAGAGCGGTTTTTTCAGCTTCGTCACGTCCACGTCACGCAGCGCGTCGAGGATAAAGGCGAAGAAGCCTTTCATGTCGGCGGTGCCCAGGCCATAGAGCTTGTTGTCGTGCTCGGTCAGGGTGAACGGATCGCGCGTCCAGCGGCCATCGTCAAACGGCACGGTGTCGGTATGACCGGCCAGCAGCAGGCCGCCCGCACCGGTTCCGGTGCTGGCGAGCAGGTTAAATTTGTGGCGTGTTCCGGGAACGGGCTGAACCTCAACGTTAAACCCAAGATCGCTAAACCAACCCGCCAGCAGATTGATTAAAGACTCATTGCTCTGATCCAGCGCTTCTTCCGTTGCGCTGATGGACGGAGTGGCAATCAGGGCGCGGTAGATCTCGATAAATGGCGGTAAGTTCATTTTCATTGTTGACACACCTTAGGTCGTGATAGTATCAATATTCATGCAATAAATGTGAATAAAAATACACTAACGTTGAGCATAAAGGAACCCGATGTTGAATACGCTGATTGTAGGCGCTAGCGGTTATGCGGGCGCAGAGCTTGTAAGCTACGTGAATCGCCATCCACATATGACCATAACCGCTTTGACCGTGTCAGCGCAAAGCAATGATGCAGGAAAGTTAATTTCCGATTTGCATCCGCAGCTTAAGGGTCTTGTCGATCTGCCGCTGCAGCCCATGTCTGACATCAGCGAGTTTACCGACGGCGTCGACGTGGTGTTTTTAGCCACCGCGCACGAGGTCAGCCACGACCTGGCGCCGCAGTTCCTGGCGGCCGGCTGCGTGGTCTTCGACCTTTCCGGCGCGTTCCGCGTGAACGACGGCGCGTTTTATGAAAAATATTACGGTTTCACCCATCAGCATCCGGATCTGCTTGAAAAAGCGGTGTACGGCCTGGCGGAGTGGAGCGCAGATAAACTGAAAGAAGCGGACCTCATTGCCGTTCCGGGCTGCTACCCGACGGCGGCTCAGCTTTCCCTGAAGCCGCTGATCGACGCAGGTCTGCTGGATCTGAGCCAGTGGCCGGTGATCAACGCCACCAGCGGCGTGAGCGGAGCAGGGCGCAAGGCCGCTATCTCCAACAGCTTCTGCGAAGTGAGCCTTCAGCCGTATGGCGTGTTTAATCACCGTCATCACCCTGAAATCACGACGCATCTGGGCGCGGACGTTATTTTCACGCCGCACCTGGGCAGCTTCCCGCGCGGGATCCTCGAAACTATTACCTGCCGCCTGAAGCCCGGCGTGACCAAAGAGCAGGTGAACGAGGCCTTCACGCAGGCGTATGCGGATAAACCGCTGGTGCGCCTGTACGATAAAGGCGTGCCGGCGCTGAAAAACGTGGTCGGCCTGCCGTTCTGCGACATCGGCTTTGCCGTGCAGGGCGAGCATCTTATCGTTGTCGCCGCAGAAGATAACTTACTCAAAGGCGCTGCCGCACAGGCAATGCAGTGTGCAAATATTCGTTTCGGTTTCCCGGAAACGCAGGCTCTTATTTAAGGTGTGATGATGAACCCATTAATTATCAAACTCGGTGGTGTACTGCTGGACAGCGAAGAAGCGCTGGAGCGTCTGTTTACCGCGCTGGTGAACTATCGCGAATCACACCAGCGTCCGCTGGTGATTGTGCACGGCGGTGGCTGCGTGGTGGACGAGCTGATGAAAGGGCTCAACCTGCCGGTGAAAAAGAAGAACGGCCTGCGCGTGACGCCTGCTGACCAGATTGACATCATTACCGGCGCGCTGGCGGGTACGGCGAACAAAACGCTGCTGGCGTGGGCGAAGAAACACCACATCGCGTCCGTTGGCCTCTATCTGGGCGATGGCGACAGCGTAAAAGTGACCCAGCTCGACGAAGAGCTCGGCCACGTTGGACTGGCGCAGCCAGGTTCGCCTAAGCTGATTAACACGCTGCTGGAAGGGGGTTTCCTGCCGGTGGTGAGCTCTATCGGCGTGACCGAAGAGGGCGAGCTGATGAACGTCAACGCTGACCAGGCGGCGACGGCACTGGCGGCAACGCTTGGCGCGGATCTGATCCTGCTCTCCGACGTGAGCGGCATTCTGGACGGTAAAGGCCAACGCATTGCGGAAATGACGGCTGAGAAAGCCGAGCAGCTGATTGCTCAGGGCATTATTACCGACGGCATGATTGTCAAAGTGAACGCCGCGCTGGATGCCGCACGCACGCTGGGCCGTCCGGTGGATATCGCCTCCTGGCGTCACGCGGAACAACTGCCGGCGCTCTTTAACGGCACGCCGATTGGCACGCGTATTTTAGCGTAAGTTTTTATTGAATGACCGTAGGCCGGGTAAGCGAAGCGCCACCCGGCAGAACTAACGAATAAAGGAATCATGTTATGGCACTTTGGGGTGGGCGTTTTACACAGGCAGCGGATCAGCGGTTCAAACAGTTCAACGACTCTTTGCGCTTCGACTACCGCCTGGCCGAACAGGATATTGTCGGCTCTGTGGCCTGGTCCAAAGCGCTGGTGACGGTGGGCGTACTGACCGCAGACGAACAATTACGGCTGGAAGAAGCGCTGAACAATCTGCTGGAAGAGGTGCGTCTTAACCCGCAGCAGATCCTCGAAAGCGATGCTGAAGATATTCACAGCTGGGTGGAAGGTAAACTGATCGACAAAGTCGGCCAGCTGGGTAAAAAGCTGCATACCGGCCGCAGCCGTAACGACCAGGTCGCCACCGACCTGAAGCTGTGGTGTAAAGATACCGTTGGCGAACTGCTGGTGGCTAACCGTCAGCTGCAGAGCGCGCTGGTGGAAACCGCGCAGAACAACCAGGACGCGGTGATGCCGGGTTATACCCACCTGCAGCGCGCGCAGCCGGTGACCTTCGCACACTGGTGTCTGGCCTACGTCGAGATGCTGGCGCGTGACGAAAGCCGTCTGCAGGATACCCAGAAACGTCTGGACGTCAGCCCGCTGGGCAGCGGCGCGCTGGCCGGTACGGCGTATGAAATCGACCGTGAGCAGCTGGCAGGCTGGCTGGGCTTTGCCTCCGCCACCCGTAACAGCCTGGACAGCGTGTCCGACCGCGACCACGTGCTGGAGCTGCTCTCCAATGCGTCTATCGGAATGGTGCACCTTTCGCGCTTTGCCGAAGACCTGATCTTCTTTAACTCTGGCGAAGCGGGCTTTGTTGAGCTGTCCGACCGCGTGACCTCAGGCTCATCCCTGATGCCGCAGAAGAAAAACCCGGACGCGCTGGAGCTGATCCGCGGCAAGTGTGGTCGCGTGCAGGGCGCGCTGACCGGCATGATGATGACCCTGAAAGGGCTGCCGCTGGCGTATAACAAAGACATGCAGGAAGACAAAGAAGGGCTGTTCGACGCGCTCGACACCTGGCTGGACTGTCTGCATATGGGCGCGCTGGTGCTGGACGGCATTCAGGTGAAACGTCCGCGCTGCCAGGAAGCGGCGCAGCAGGGCTATGCGAACTCTACCGAACTGGCGGATTATCTGGTGGCGAAAGGCGTACCTTTCCGTGAAGCGCACCATATTGTGGGTGAAGCGGTGGTGGAAGCCATTCGTCAGGGTAAACCGCTGGAAGATCTGGCGCTGGCCGACCTGCAGAAGTTCAGCGCGGTTATCGGGGATGATGTGTATCCGATCCTTGCGCTGCAGTCTTGCCTGGATAAACGTGCCGCGAAAGGCGGCGTGTCGCCTAAGCAGGTAGCGCAGGCGATAGCGGATGCGAAAAACCGGTTGGTTTGAACCGTGCGGGCTGGTGCCCTCACCCCGGCCCTCTTCCACGGGGAGAGGGAGCAAACACTAAAAATGGCAACTTCGGTTGCCATTTTGCTTTTACCTCGGGCTGTTTTGCGCAAAAAAAAAAGCGGACCACGGGGTCCGCAAAAGTTCACGTTGGCTTTAGTTGTTCGAGTTTTGAGAGAAACTCGCTGACGGAGCGGGAGACGTCAAGGGTCAAACACGTGCCGCCTCGTCTATGTGGTGTATTATTCAACAGAATGCTTGATAGGGATAATCGTTCGTTGCTATGCTATCTATCGCCATGAACTATCGTGGCGACGGAGGATGAATAATGAATATTCGTGATCTTGAATACCTGGTAGCGTTAGCCGAGCATCGTCACTTTCGCCGCGCGGCAGATTCCTGCCACGTCAGCCAGCCCACACTGAGCGGGCAGATCCGCAAGCTGGAAGACGAGCTGGGCGTGATGCTGCTGGAGCGCACCAGTCGTAAGGTTCTGTTCACACAGGCAGGTCTTCTGCTGGTGGATCAGGCGCGCACCGTGCTGCGCGAGGTCAAAGTGCTCAAGGAAATGGCAAGCCAGCAGGGGGAGGCGATGTCCGGCCCGCTGCATATTGGCCTGATCCCAACCGTTGGCCCGTACCTGTTGCCGCACATCATTCCGATGCTGCACCAGACGTTCCCGAAACTCGAAATGTACCTGCATGAAGCGCAGACCCATCAGCTGCTGGCGCAGTTAGACAGCGGCAAGCTCGACTGCGCCATTCTGGCGCTGGTGAAAGAGAGTGAAGCCTTTATTGAAGTGCCGCTTTTCGATGAGCCGATGATGCTGGCGATCTATGAAGATCACCCGTGGGCGAACCGCGATCGCGTACCGATGGCCGATCTGGCCGGTGAAAAGCTGCTGATGCTGGAAGATGGCCACTGCCTGCGCGATCAGGCGATGGGCTTTTGCTTCGAAGCGGGTGCGGATGAAGATACCCATTTCCGCGCAACCAGCCTGGAAACGCTGCGTAATATGGTCGCGGCGGGAAGCGGAATTACGCTGCTGCCTGCGCTGGCCGTGCCGAGCGAGCGTAAACGTGATGGCGTGGTTTATCTGCCGTGCATTAAGCCGGAGCCGCGTCGCACTATCGGCCTGGTGTATCGTCCAGGTTCACCGCTGCGCAGCCGCTATGAGCAGCTGGCAGAGGCCATCCGTGGTTCGATGGATGGCCATTTCGACAGCGCGTTAAAACAGGCGGTTTAAGCCGTTCAGCGCGGCTACCCGATAGGCTTCCGCCATGGTCGGGTAGTTAAAGGTGGTGTTAACGAAGTACTCAATGGTGTTGCCACCACCTTTCTGCTCCATTATCGCCTGGCCGATATGAATGATTTCCGCCGCGCGTTCACCAAAGCAGTGAATGCCGAGGATCTCTTTGGTCTCGCGATGGAACAGGATCTTCAGCGTTCCCACGCTCATCCCCACGATTTGCGCCCGCGCCAGATGTTTAAACTGGGCGCGTCCCACCTCGTAAGGCACCTTCATTGACGTCAGCTGCTGCTCGGTTTTCCCGACAGAACTGATTTCCGGGATGGTATAGATGCCCGTCGGAATATCCTCGATCAGGTGTGCCGTCGCTTCGCCTTTTACCAGCGCCTGTGCGGCAATGCGTCCCTGGTCGTAAGCGGCTGAGGCCAGGCTTGGGTAGCCAATCACGTCGCCGACCGCGTAAACGTGCGGCAGGGCGGTCTGATACATGCTGTTGACCTTCAGCTGACCGCGGCTGTCGGTTTCAAGCCCGATATTTTCCAGCTGCAGTGAATCGGTGTTGCCGGTACGACCGTTGGCGTACAGCAGGCAGTCTGCTTTTAGCTTCTTACCTGACTTCAGGTGCATGATCACCCCGTCGTCACAGCCCTCAATCTTCTCGTACTCTTCGTTGTGGCGAATCACCACGCCGCTGTTCCAGAAGTGGTAGGAAAGGGAGTCCGACATCTCCTGATCGAGGAACGCCAGGAGGCGGTCACGGGTGTTGATCAGGTCAACTTTGACGTCCATTCCGCGGAAGATCGACGCATATTCGCAACCAATCACCCCTGCGCCATAGATAATAACGTGGCGGGGTTCATGGTGCAGGCTCAGAATCGAGTCGCTGTCGTAGACGCGCGGGTGCGAGAAGTCCACGTCGGCGGGATGGTAAGGGCGTGAGCCGCAGGCGATAACAAATTTTTCAGCCGTGATGGTTTCAACCGAACCGTCGTGGCATTCGAGTGCCAGGGTGTGTTCATCCACAAAATGCGCATTGCCCTGCAAAATTTCACAGTGGTTACGCTCATAAAATCCCTGACGCATGCGTGTCTGCTGGTTAATAACGGTATCCGCATGATTCAGGATGTCAGCAAAGGATGAACGAAGAAGTCGGGAGTGGTCGCTGTAAAGAGGGTTCTGGTTAAATTCGATAATGCGGCTAACGGCGTGGCGGAGGGCTTTCGAAGGGATGGTGCCCCAGTGGGTGCAACCGCCGCCGACATTATGGTAGCGCTCGATGACCGCTACTCTGGCTCCCTGTTTCACCAGACCCATAGCAGCACCTTCGCCGCCGGGGCCGGAACCAATAACTATTGCGTCATAATCGTAGGAATGTGGCATGGTAAGGCTTACCTGTTCTTATACATAAAAGCAACAGAATCATAACATCATTGCCAGGGTAACCCAATTATCGTTGTGCTTTTTTCGGGCAGTGGAGCACAAACCGCACGTAAACAATCATTCACAAAGCCAGGCAAACAGATTAATTTTATTCTCTGGTATAGTGCCATCAGGCCTTTGGAAGGATTCAACTATCGTGATGGGCGTAAGAGCACAACAAAAAGAGAAAACCCGGCGTTCGCTGGTGGAAGCCGCATTCAGTCAACTGAGTGCTGAGCGGAGTTTTGCCAGTTTGAGCCTGCGCGAAGTCGCACGCGAGGCCGGGATTGCGCCAACGTCCTTCTATCGTCATTTCCGTGATGTGGATGAACTGGGCCTGACCATGGTCGACGAGAGCGGTCTGATGCTGCGCCAGCTGATGCGCCAGGCGCGTCAGCGTATCGCCAAAGGGGGCAGCGTGATCCGCACTTCCGTATCGACCTTTATGGAATTTATCGGCAATAACCCCAACGCGTTTCGTCTTCTTCTGCGCGAGCGTTCGGGCACATCGGCGGCGTTTCGTGCCGCCGTCGCGCGTGAAATTCAGCACTTCATCGCGGAACTTGCCGACTATCTTGAACTCGAAAACCATATGCCGCGTGCGTTTACTGAAGCACAGGCCGAAGCGATGGTGACGATTGTTTTCAGTGCGGGTGCCGAAGCGCTGGATGTCAGCATTGAACAACGCAAGCAGCTCGAAGAGCGGCTGGTATTGCAGCTCAGGATGATCTCCAAAGGCGCATACTACTGGTATCGCCGTGAACAAGAGAAACTGGCACATCAAACCGAAGAGTGAAGGTGAGTAATGAAACAGTCAGGTCAGGATAAAGGGACGCTGTTGCTGGCATTGATCGCTGGCTTATCCATTAATGGTACGTTTGCCGCTATTTTTAGCTCAATCGTTCCATTTTCGATTTTCCCGCTTATTGCGCTGGTGCTGACGGTTTACTGCCTGCATCAACGTTACCTGAACCGCACCATGCCGGTGGGGTTACCGGGGCTGGCCGCTGCCTGCTTTATTCTGGGCGTATTGCTGTATAGCACCGTGGTTCGCGCGGAGTATCCGGATATCGGCTCTAACTTCTTCCCTGCGGTACTGTCTGTGGCGCTGGTGTTCTGGATTGGCTCGCGCATGCGTAGCCGTAAAAGCCAGTTACCAGAGTAATGAATTATTTGTAGGGCAGGTAAGCGAAGCGCCACCTGCCAAAAACGCCGGATGGCGCTACGCTTATCCGGCCTACAGATCACCGTGCGGTAAGTAAAACGCCGCACTCCATATGGTGCGTATACGGGAACTGATCGAACAGCGCCAGACGTTCAACCTTGTGCGTCTGGCCTAATGTTTCGAGGTTCTTGCACAGCGTCTCCGGGTTACAGGAGATGTACAAAATACGCGGGTACGCCTGCACCATCTTCTCGGTTTCGCTGTCCAGGCCACTGCGCGGCGGGTCGACAAAAATCGTCTCACACTGGTAGCTCTTGAGATCGATCCCTTCCAGGCGGTTAAACTGGCGTACGCCGTTCAAGGCCTGCGTGAACTCTTCTGCGGCCATACGAATGATCTGCACGTTGTCGACATGGTTGGCGGCAATGTTGTACTGCGCGGCTGCCACCGACGGCTTTGCGATTTCCGTTGCCAGCACGCGATCGAAGTTACGCGCCAGCGCCAGCGAGAAGTTGCCGTTACCGCAGTAAAGCTCCAGCAGATCGCCCGTTGATCCTTCCGTCGCCTTCAGCGCCCACTCCAGCATCTGCACGTTCATTGCAGCGTTCGGCTGGGTGAAGCTGTTCTCGACCTGACGATACACCATCTCTTTACCTGCCACCGGCAGGCGCTCGTCGATGTAGTCTTGATCCAGCATGATTTTGGTTTTGGTCGCGCGGCCAATCAGGTGAACGTTGATGTTCTGCGCGCGCAGCGCATCGCGCAGCGCTTCTGCCTGCTCGCGCCACTCGTCGTTAAGCGCTTTGTGGTACAGCAGAGAGACAATCGCCTGATTGCTTTGCGTGGTCAGGTAGTCAATCTGGAACAGCTTGTTACGCAGTACCGGATTGCTGCGCACGCCGTCGATTATCAACGTCATCAACTGGTTAATGAGCTCGCTCGCCGCCGGAAAGCTGTCCACGCGGATACGGGACTTCGTCTGCTGATCGAAAATGATGTGGTACAGGTCGTCGCCGTCGTGCCAGATGCGGAACTCGGCGCGCATGCGGTAGTGGCTGACGGGAGAGCGGAACACCTCGGGAACGGGCGCGTTGAAAGGCGTCATCATACTTTGCAGGCGGACGACTTTCTCTGCCAGCTGCGCGTCGTACTGTTCTGTCGGGAGGTGTTCTGGGGTCATGATGCGTCCTGAGTGATAAAGAATTACGCGGGGATTGTAGGCATTGTTCAGGGGATGTCCAGATTTAATGGGCAATAGCTGTCTGGACATCTATACGTGTCTAATTGTAGCATTCTGTTTCCGGTCTCCTGAGAGTGAAAAGGGAATCCAGTGTAAATCTGGAGCTGACGCGCAGCGGTAAAGTCTGGCGGGATGAGCGTTGTAGACACTGTGAAAATGGGAAGTCTTCATCCTTATATAGCCACCTAGCCCGAAGACCTGCCGGGATCACGTCGCATTTGGTTTCATCATCGCGTGCTATCGATGAGGCCTGCGGCATCCTTCTTATATTGTGGATGCTTTAACAATGATTAAAAAAGTATCGCTGTTGACGGCGTTGTCCGTCACGGCATTTTCGGGCTGGGCGCAGGATAGCGCCGACTCGTTGGTGGTGACGGCAAATCGTTTTGAACAACCTGAAAAAACTATTCTGGCTGCAACCTCAGTTGTTACGCGTGCCGATATTGACCGTTGGCAATCAACCTCAGTCCTGGATGTTATGCGTCGCCTGCCCGGCGTGGATACGGCGCAAAGTGGTGGGATGGGGCAACTCTCTTCTCTCTTTATACGTGGCACCAACTCCAGCCACGTCCTGATCCTTGTTGATGGGATCCGCCTTAACCAGGCGGGCGTCACGGGGTCATCCGATCTCAGCCAGTTCCCGATCTCCCTGGTGCAGCGTATCGAATATGTCCGTGGACCGCGTTCGGCGGTATACGGCTCGGACGCGATTGGCGGAGTCGTAAACATTATTACCACTCGCGCGAAGGACGGTACCACGCTGAATGCAGGTGTAGGGTCGCATGGTTACCAGAATTATGGCGGCAGTACTCAGCAAACATTGGGCGACAGCACGCGCGTCACGCTTGCGGGTGATTACACCTATACCAAAGGGTTTGATGTGGTTGCGGACGGCAACAATGGTGGCCTTGCCCAGACCGATCGCGACGGCTTTATGAATAAAACGCTCTATGGTGCAGTGGATCACGCATTCTCGGAGCAGTGGAGCGGATTTGTTCGCGGCTTTGGCTACAGCAACCGTACTGCCTACGACGGTTACTACAGTTCATTTACCCCCGATGTACTGGTCGATACCCGCCAGCTCTTTAGTCAGACCTGGGATGCAGGATTGCGCTTCAACGATGACATCTTCCATTCACAGCTGCTCACCAGCTATAGCCACAGCAAGGACTATAACTACGACCCAAATCTGGGCCGCTACGATTCGACAGCCACCCTGGATGAAATCAAACAGTACAACGTCCAGTGGCTGAATTCCGTTGATGTTGGCCATGGAAACATTGGCGCGGGCGTTGACTGGCAGAAGCAGAGCACCGAGCCGGGTACAAACTACGTGACCAACGGCTACGACCTGCGTAACACCGGCGTTTACCTGACCGGGCTGCAGCAGTTTGGTGACTTCACTCTGGAAGGAGCGGTTCGCAGCGATGACAACTCTCAGTTCGGCCGCCATGGCACCTGGCAAAGTAGTGCGGCCTGGGAGTTCGTGGATGGTTACCGCTTCGTTGCTTCTTATGGTACGGCCTATAAGGCTCCGAATCTTGGTCAACTCTATGGTTTCTATGGCAATGACCATCTTGATCCGGAAGAGAGTAAGCAGTGGGAAGGTGCGTTTGAAGGCCTGACGGCGGGCGTGAGCTGGCGCGTCTCCGGCTACCGTAATGACGTCGATAATCTCATCGACTTCGATAATAACCTTCAGCAATATTACAACGTCGGTAAAGCGCGCATTAAAGGTGTGGAAGCGACAGCTTCGTTTGATACGGGTCCGTTGACGCATACTGTAGGCTACGACTATGTGGATGCCCGCAATGCCGCAACCAACGAACTTCTGGACCGTCGTGCTAAACAGCAGGTGAAATATCAGCTCGACACGCAGATCTATGATTTCGACTGGAGCCTGACTTATCACTATCTCGGTACGCGTTACGACACTGATTTTGGTACTTATCCGTCTGAGAAAGTAAAAATGGGCGGTGTCAGCCTGTGGGATGTCGCAGTTTCGTATCCTGTCACCTCACATCTCACAGTTCGTGGTAAAATAGCCAACCTGTTCGATAAAGATTACGAGACAGTTTATGGCTACCAAACTGCAGGACGGGAATACACCTTGTCTGGCAGCTACACCTTCTAATCCGCGTCCCACCGTGCTGGTGTTTGATTCAGGCGTCGGTGGGCTTTCGGTCTATGATGAGATTCGGCATCTCCTGCCGGATCTCCATTACATCTACGCCTTCGATAACGTCGCTTTCCCGTATGGGGAAAAGAGCGAAGATTTTATTGTTGAGCGTGTGGTTGAAATTGTCACCGCGGTACAAAAGCGCTACCCCCTTGCGCTGGCCGTTATCGCCTGTAATACGGCGAGCACCGTTTCTCTTCCCGCCCTGCGTGAAAAATTCCAGTTCCCGGTTGTGGGCGTTGTTCCTGCGATAAAGCCTGCCGCGCGCCTGACGGCGAATGGCATTGTGGGTTTGCTGGCAACGCGAGGTACGGTAAAGCGTCCTTATACCCGCGAGCTGATCGACCGTTTTGCCAACGAATGCCAGATTGCGATGCTGGGTTCGGCTGAGCTGGTGGAGATGGCTGAAGCGAAGCTGCATGGAAAAGCGGTATCACTCGACGAGCTGCGTCGTATTCTTCGTCCATGGCTGCGGATGCCCGAACCTCCGGATACCGTTGTGCTGGGCTGCACCCACTTCCCGCTATTACAGGAAGAGCTATTAGAGGTGTTGCCGGAGGGGACGCGCCTGGTGGATTCCGGTGCGGCTATCGCCCGTCGTACGGCCTGGCTGCTGGAGCATGAAGCGCCGGATGCGAAATCTACCGACGCGAATATCGCGTTTTGTATGGCCATAACGAAAGAGACTGAGCAACTTTTACCCGTTTTACGCCGTTATGGCTTTGAAACGCTCGAAAAACTGGCGCTGTAGCACGGTTTTGAGCAAAAAAGAGACGGTTGAAAGTTTTTTTTAAAAGAGGGGTTGTCAACGTCTGAGAACTCCCTATAATGCGCCTCCACTGACACGGAACAACGGCTTACAGGCCGCCGGGTTAGCGGGGTTCAGAGATGAACGCCGACAGAGAAAAGCAAAAATAATCGCTTGACTCTGAATGAGGAAAACGTAATATACGGGACCTCGCAACGGTGAGCTTAACGCCGCGTTGCACTGCTCTTTAACAATTTA
>NZ_JAWNFK010000009.1:0-81724 GCF_034107965.1 Enterobacter sp. 61D5 | reverse complement strand
TTAAGTAGTAAGCCGGTGCATAAATCCGGTGGTTACAGCAGTCTTCGGTGGAGCGGTAGTTCAGTCGGTTAGAATACCTGCCTGTCACGCAGGGGGTCGCGGGTTCGAGTCCCGTCCGTTCCGCCACTTATTAAGACATTAAGCCTGCCTTGTTGGCAGGCTTAATGGCAAAAAAACTTTAGGGGCGTAGCTCAGTTGGTAGAGCACCGGTCTCCAAAACCGGGTGTCGCGAGTTCGAGTCTCTCCGCCCCTGCCATATATAATCCTTTGCTTCGGCAAAGGATTTTTTTTGCCTGAAACACTGCTGAAAATTCTCTTCTTAATTTTCAGCCAGCATCCCTGCTGGCTGATGCATCAATCCATTACATTGATTTTTAACAGATCTTTTATCTGTGATTGCTTATCACTGTTTTGCAGCCAAATTGCATACAGCGGCCTGGTAAGCGTGGTTGAATCCATCACGGTGTGCAGCCCTGCTTTAGTATCTGCCCAGCGAACAGGTAACCAGGTACAACCTTTCAGCAGGGGCAGCTGCTGGCAGGCGATCTCTGCCGAGCTGGTCGTTAACTGCGGAACATCATCAGGTGCAATCAGTCCCGTCTCGTGCTGCTGAAAATCCGGCCCCCATTCCAGGCGTAAATAGGTCAGGTCTGCCTTCATCATCGAAGGTTCAGACGCATAAAGCGCCAGGCCAAACTGGCCCACAATCTGGCTGCTAAATTCGTCCATCTTGGGGGCTTCGGTTGTGATCAGAAGATCAAGCTGGCGCTCATGAAGTTGCTTAACCAGCGACTGCCGCTGTGCAATTCTGGCTTCAAATTGCAGGTGGCCGTGTGAATGATACAGCCGGGTAAGCCACTGACTTAGCATGCATTCCCACAGAGAAGCGCTGGCCCCTATCGAGAACTCATTGTGCCTCGAAGTATGTGCCACCTCTTTACGTGCCGCCTGCCAGGTATTCATGAGCGTTTCTGCGTACGGCAGCAGTTTCTCACCGGCAGGCGTTAAGCGAATATTGTTGCGATGGCGGGTAAAAAGATTCACACCCAGTTGATTTTCCAGCTGTCGAATACGAAAACTGACTGCTGACTGCGTCAGGTAAAGGGCTTCAGCTGCTCGCCCAAAGTGGCGTGTTCTGCTCACTTCAAGGAAAGTTTTAAGCAATTCCGTATCCACATCTTTCTCCGCAAAATTATTTGTCGTTATGATTTAAATGTTTTGTTTTACACTCTGTCAAGCGTAACTAATACTCCGCGCCATAAATAGCTCGGCCAAAGAATTAGGAGCGTGTAGGATGGCGGAAAGCTTTACGACGACTAATCGTTTTTTCGACAATAAACATTATCCGCGCGGGTTCTCTCGTCACGGCGATTTCACCATCAAAGAAGCTCAACTGCTTGAGCGCCATGGTTATGCCTTTAACGAGCTGGATCTGGGTAAGCGTGAACCTGCAACCGAAGACGAAAAACAGTTTGTTTCTGTTTGCCGTGGTGAGCGTGAGCCGGAGTCTGAAGCGGAACGTGTATGGATCAAATACATGGCGCGCATTAAGCGTCCAAAACGCTTCCATACGCTGTCTGGCGGCAAGCCGCAGATGGAAGGTGCAGAAGACTACACCGAGTCTGATGACTAAAATGAAAAGAAGGGGCTACGGCCCCTTTTTTTATGCCAGCAATTTCTGCAAATGCAGCAGCAAACGATCGATAGCGCGGTAGCTCAGCGCCTCCTGCAAATGTTTCCTCTCAATGTCAGTGCACCCCTCTACGTCAGCAATAGTTCTGGCCACCTTCAGCAAACGCTGCCACGCACGTATGGACAGCCCGAACCGCGTCAACGTCTCCTCCAGCCATCCCGCATCTTCGACGTTAAGAGAACAAAACTGCCGGATCCCGGCATTATCCAGCCGCGCATTCAGCCTGTTCTGACGAGCGTACTGCCGAGTCTGAGCAGCAATTACCCGTTCGCGTACCTCCGCTGAGCTTTCACCCGTTATGCCCGTTTGCCTGAGCAGACCCGGCGGGGGAAGGGGGATTTCGAGGGATAAATCGAAACGATCGAGGAACGGGCCGGATAACTTACCCAGATAACGCAACGTCTGCTCTGGCGTACAGCGGTTATGGTTGCCCTGGTAGTGACCCGTCGGGCTGGGATTCATCGCCGCGACCAGCTGAAACTGTGCGGGATAGCTTATTTTGGCTCTCGTGCGTGAGATATGTATCGCACCGGATTCAATGGGCTCCCGCAGTGCATCCAGCACGCGGCGCTCAAATTCAGGCAGCTCATCAAGAAACAGAATGCCATTGTGTGCTAGCGAGATCTCTCCCGGCCCCGGAATCGCCCCGCCGCCGACCATTGCCGTCAGTGAAGCGCTATGATGCGGGGAACGAAAAGGACGACGGCGCCACTGTTTTTGCAACGACGTCGAACTGATAAGGCTATATATGGCGGCGCTTTCCAGCGCTTCATGATTATTGAGCGGTGGAAGTAACCCACTCAACCTGCTTGCCAGCATGGTTTTACCCGTACCCGGCGGGCCAATTAACAGAAGATTGTGTCCACCTGCAGCCGTAATCTCCAGCGCCCGTTTCCCTTGCTCCTGTCCCATAATCTCGCTGAGATCCTCTGGTGAATCCGCTATAGCATCATTACACTCCTCCGGCTCGGACAGTTCATGGCGCCCTTCCAGCCAGGCACAAACTTCCTGTAAATGCCCTGCGATGAGACACCCCTTCTCGGCGATAAGACTCACTTCTGATGCGTTTTCATTGGCGACAATGATTTGCCGTCCTGCTCGTATGGCTTCCAGCGCTCCCGATATCGCACCGGGAACGCCTCTTAACGCGCCTGTAAGCGCGAGTTCGCCAACGAACTCATACGAGCCTAGCCGTGTCGTATTAAGCTGCTCAGAAGCCGCGAGAAGGGCAATTGCGATAGGTAAATCGTATCGTCCCCCCTCTTTAGGCAGATCGGCGGGGGCAAGGTTGATGGTGATCTTCTTCGCGGGGAAGGTATAACCGCTATTTATTATTGCGCTGCGAACGCGATCCCTGGCCTCTTTAACCGTCGTTTCAGGTAACCCGACAAGAGTGAGTCCGGGTAGCCCATTGCTCAAATGAACCTCGACGGAAATAAGCGGTGCCTTTACCCCGAGAGCCGCACGCGTATAAACAACTGACAGTGACATTTGCACTACCTCCTGGTGTGACTATGCCAGCGCCGGTTTTGTCTGTTTAGCGTCATTTTGCGAATGTACGCCGCCCGTTCAGAGATTTTAAGCGCACACTGAAACCCTTGCATAACCGTGGAAACCTCCTCGCAGAATGTAAAAACCCCCGTTTTGACGGTAAGAACCGCAGTGAAAAAATGAAAAATATTCATTTTCTAATTTCCGTATATAAAACAACGGTTTTAAGAAATATGATTCGCTACCTAATCAAATCCGTCATAAATAAATCTTGTGTTTGACTTAAAAACTGTGATAACTCTTTAGGTATTCCTTCGAACAAGATGCAAAAAGAACTGAAAATGACAGCCCTTCTACGAGTGATTAGCCTGGTCGTGATTAGCGTGGTGGTGATTATTATCCCACCGTGCGGGGCTGCACTTGGACGAGGAAAGGCTTAGAAATCAAGCCTTAACGAACTAAGACCCCCGCACCGAAAGGTCCGGGGGTTTTTTTATGACTAAAAAACGTAAATGAGGAGCAGAGAATGACGACTAGCACAAAATTCTGTTTCTCCCGATTTATGACGGGGAACTAACTATGAATGGGGCACAGTGGGTAGTACATGCGTTGCGCGCGCAGGGAGTCGAAACCGTATTCGGTTATCCGGGTGGCGCAATTATGCCGATTTACGATGCACTGTATGACGGCGGCGTGGAACATCTCTTGTGCCGACACGAGCAGGGCGCAGCGATGGCAGCCATCGGTTATGCCCGCGCGACCGGTAAAACCGGCGTGTGTATGGCGACTTCAGGCCCGGGCGCAACGAACCTGATCACCGGCCTGGCTGACGCGCTGCTGGATTCCGTTCCCGTTGTCGCCATCACCGGGCAGGTGGCGTCTCCGTTCATCGGTACCGATGCTTTTCAGGAAGTCGACGTCCTCGGTTTATCGCTGGCCTGCACCAAACACAGCTTCCTCGTCCAGTCTCTGGAAGAGCTGCCGCGCGTAATGGCAGAAGCGTTCGACGTGGCAAACTCAGGTCGTCCCGGTCCGGTTCTGGTCGATATCCCGAAAGATATCCAGGTGGCACTCGGCGAGCTGGAACCGCACTTCTCTACCGTTGAAAGCGACGATGCCTTTCCGGAAGCTGAAGTTGAAGAGGCCCGTCAGATGCTGGCCCAGGCGAAACAGCCAATGCTGTACGTCGGCGGTGGCGTCGGCATGGCGCAGGCCGTTCCTGCCCTGCGCGAATTTATCGCAACAACGCAGATGCCAGCGACCTGCACGCTGAAAGGTCTCGGTGCAGTCGACGCGGATTACCCCTACTATCTGGGCATGCTGGGGATGCACGGCACCAAAGCGGCAAACCTGGCGGTGCAGGAGTGCGATCTGCTCATCGCCGTAGGTGCCCGTTTTGACGACCGCGTCACCGGCAAGCTGAATACCTTTGCGCCGAACGCCAAAGTCATCCATATGGATATCGACCCGGCGGAGATGAACAAGCTGCGTCAGGCGCATGTCGCCTTGCAGGGCGATCTCAACGCGCTGTTACCGGCATTGCAGCAGCCGCTGGATATCAACGCATGGCGTCAGCACACCGCTGATATGCGCGCCGAGCACGCCTGGCGTTACGACCACCCCGGCGAGGCCATCTACGCGCCGCTGCTGTTGAAGCAGTTGTCCGATCGTAAACCGGCTGACAGCGTCGTCACCACCGACGTAGGCCAGCACCAGATGTGGTCCGCGCAGCACATGACCTACACCCGTCCGGAAAACTTCATCACCTCCAGCGGCTTGGGTACCATGGGCTTCGGTCTGCCGGCAGCCGTTGGCGCTCAGGTAGCCCGCCCGAACGATACCGTTATCTGTATCTCCGGTGACGGCTCCTTCATGATGAACGTTCAGGAGCTCGGTACCGTTAAGCGCAAGCAGTTGCCGCTGAAGATCGTGTTGCTCGACAACCAGCGTTTAGGGATGGTTCGCCAGTGGCAACAGCTGTTCTTCCAGGAACGCTACAGCGAAACGACTCTCACCGATAACCCCGATTTCCTCACCCTGGCCAGCGCCTTCGGCATCCCTGGTCAGCACATCACCCGTAAAGATCAGGTTGAAGCGGCGCTCGACACCATGCTGAACAGCGATGGGCCTTACCTGCTTCATGTCTCAATCGACGAACTCGAGAACGTCTGGCCGTTGGTACCGCCTGGTGCCAGTAACTCACAAATGATGGAGAAATTATCATGATGCAGCATCAGGTCGCCGTACAGGCTCGCTTCAACCCGGAAACCTTAGAGCGCGTTTTGCGCGTGGTGCGTCATCGTGGTTTTCAGATTTGCTCTATGAATATGGAGACGGCCACTGACGCCCGGAATATCAGTATCGAATTAACCGTTGCCAGCCCGCGGTCGGTCGACTTACTGTTTAGTCAGTTATCAAAGCTGGTAGACGTTGCCCATGTTGCCATCTGCCAGAGCACAACCACATCACAACAAATCCGCGCTTAAGCGTGACAGGACGAAAAAATGACGACAAAAAAAGCTGATTACATTTGGTTCAACGGTGAGATGGTTCGCTGGGAGGACGCGAAGGTCCACGTGATGTCCCACGCGCTGCACTACGGTACCTCCGTATTTGAAGGCATCCGCTGCTACGATTCTCACAAAGGGCCAGTGGTGTTCCGCCATCGCGAACACATGCAGCGTCTGCATGACTCAGCCAAAATTTATCGTTTCCCGGTTTCACAAAGCGTTGATGAGCTGATGGAAGCCTGCCGCGAGGTGATCCGTAAAAACAACCTGACCAGCGCCTATATCCGTCCGCTGGTCTTCGTGGGTGACGTCGGTATGGGCGTGAACCCGCCAGCGGGCTATACCACAGATGTGATCATTGCCGCGTTCCCGTGGGGTGCTTATCTGGGTGCAGAAGCCCTGGAGCAGGGGATCGACGCAATGGTCTCTTCCTGGAACCGCGTTGCGCCAAACACTATCCCGACCGCCGCGAAAGCAGGCGGTAACTACCTTTCTTCCCTGCTGGTCGGTAGCGAAGCGCGCCGCCACGGCTATCAGGAAGGTATCGCCCTCGACGTAAATGGCTACATCTCTGAAGGTGCGGGTGAAAACCTGTTTGAAGTGAAAGACGGCATTTTGTTCACGCCGCCGTTCACCTCGTCCGCGCTGCCGGGCATCACCCGTGACGCCATCATCAAGCTGGCGAAAGATCTGGGTATTGAAGTGCGCGAGCAGGTGCTGTCCCGCGAATCCCTGTATCTGGCTGATGAAGTGTTTATGTCCGGTACGGCGGCTGAAATCACGCCGGTACGCAGCGTGGACGGTATCCAGGTGGGCGAAGGCCGCTGCGGTCCGGTCACCAAACGTATTCAGCAAGCGTTCTTCGGCCTCTTCACCGGCGAGACAGAAGATAAATACGGCTGGTTGGATCAGGTTAATCACTAAGCATAAATTTGGGACGGCACGCACCGTCCCATTAAATAGTCAGACGGGAGTCAATAAAGCATGCCTAAGTATCGTTCAGCCACCACCACCCACGGCCGTAATATGGCGGGAGCCCGCGCGCTGTGGCGCGCCACCGGAATGACCGACGCCGATTTCGGCAAGCCGATTATCGCCGTGGTGAACTCCTTCACCCAGTTCGTACCGGGCCACGTGCACCTGCGCGATCTCGGTAAGCTGGTTGCCGAGCAAATCGAAGCCTCCGGCGGCGTGGCGAAAGAGTTCAACACCATTGCGGTGGATGACGGTATCGCGATGGGGCACGGGGGCATGCTCTATTCACTGCCGTCGCGCGAGCTGATCGCCGACTCCGTAGAGTACATGGTGAACGCCCACTGCGCCGATGCGATGGTCTGCATCTCCAACTGCGACAAAATCACCCCGGGGATGCTGATGGCCTCCCTGCGCCTGAACATTCCGGTGATCTTCGTCTCCGGCGGCCCGATGGAAGCGGGGAAAACCAAGCTCTCCGACAAAATCATCAAGCTCGACCTGGTTGATGCGATGATCCAGGGCGCGGACCCGAAAGTCTCTGACGAGCAGAGCGACCAGGTGGAACGCTCCGCGTGCCCGACCTGCGGCTCCTGTTCCGGTATGTTTACCGCTAACTCCATGAACTGCCTGACCGAAGCGCTGGGTCTTTCTCAGCCGGGTAACGGCTCGCTGCTGGCGACCCACGCCGACCGTAAGCAGCTGTTCCTCAACGCCGGTAAGCGCATCGTTGAGCTGACCAAACGCTACTACGAGCAGGACGACGCCAGCGCGCTGCCGCGCAACATCGCCAGCAAGGCCGCGTTTGAGAACGCGATGACGCTGGATATCGCCATGGGCGGCTCCACCAACACCGTTCTGCACCTGCTGGCCGCCGCACAGGAAGCCGAAATCGACTTCACCATGAGCGACATCGACAAGTTGTCCCGCAAAGTCCCGCAGTTGTGTAAAGTCGCGCCGAGCACCCAGAAGTACCATATGGAAGACGTACACCGTGCCGGTGGCGTAATCGGTATTCTCGGTGAGCTGGATCGCGCCGGGCTGCTGAACCGTGACGTGAAAAACGTGCTTGGCCTGACGCTGCCTGAGTCGCTGGACCAGTACGACGTCATGCTGACCAAAGACGACGCGGTGAAAAAGATGTTCCGCGCCGGTCCTGCCGGTATCCGTACCACCCAGGCGTTCTCGCAGGATTGTCGCTGGGATACGCTGGACGATGACCGCGCCGAAGGCTGCATCCGCTCGCTGGAACATGCCTACAGCAAAGACGGCGGTCTGGCCGTGCTGTACGGTAACTTCGCGGAAAACGGCTGCATCGTGAAAACTGCAGGCGTGGACGACAGCATCCTGAAATTCACCGGTCCGGCGAAAGTGTACGAAAGCCAGGATGAAGCGGTAGACGCGATTCTTGGCGGCAAAGTGGTGGAAGGCGACGTGGTTGTTATTCGCTACGAAGGGCCGAAAGGCGGTCCCGGCATGCAGGAGATGCTCTACCCAACCACCTTCCTGAAATCTATGGGACTCGGTAAGGCGTGTGCGCTGATCACCGACGGGCGTTTCTCCGGCGGTACCTCCGGCCTCTCTATCGGCCACGTTTCCCCTGAAGCGGCAAGCGGCGGCAACATCGCCATCATCGAAGACGGCGACCTGATCGAAATCGACATTCCGAATCGCGGCATTCAGCTGAAGGTGAGCGACCAGGAAATTGCGGCCCGTCGTGAAGCGCAGGAAGCCCGAGGCGACAAAGCCTGGACGCCGAAAGACCGCCAGCGTGAAGTCTCCTTCGCCCTGCGCGCCTACGCGAGCCTTGCCACCAGTGCAGATAAAGGCGCGGTGCGCGATAAATCTAAACTTGGGGGCTAATGATGGCCGAGTCACAACCCTTATCCGCCGCCCCTGAGGGGGCGGAATACCTGAGAGCGGTACTGCGCGCGCCGGTCTATGAAGCCGTGCAGGTCACGCCCCTGCAGAAAATGGAAAAACTCTCTTCGCGCCTCGACAACGTCATTCTGGTGAAGCGCGAAGACCGCCAGCCGGTGCACAGCTTTAAGCTGCGCGGCGCCTACGCGATGATGGCCGGGCTGACCGATGAGCAGAAAGCGCGCGGCGTGATTACCGCGTCTGCGGGCAACCACGCCCAGGGCGTGGCGTTCTCGTCTGCCCGTCTGGGGCTGAAAGCGCTGATCGTGATGCCGGTTGCGACCGCAGATATCAAAGTCGACGCGGTGCGCGGTTTCGGCGGCGAAGTGCTGCTCCACGGGGCCAACTTTGACGAAGCCAAAGCCAAAGCGATTGAGCTGGCGCAGCAGCAGGGTTTCACCTGGGTGCCGCCGTTCGACCACCCGATGGTGATTGCCGGGCAAGGTACGCTGGCGCTGGAACTGCTGCAGCAGGATGCCCATCTCGATCGCGTGTTTGTGCCGGTCGGCGGCGGTGGCCTGGCCGCAGGCGTCGCGGTGCTGATCAAACAGCTAATGCCGCAGATCAAAGTCATCGCCGTTGAAGCGGAAGACTCTGCCTGCCTGAAGGCGGCACTGGATGCGGGTCATCCGGTGGACCTGCCGCGCGTCGGGCTTTTTGCCGAGGGCGTGGCGGTGAAGCGCATTGGCGACGAAACTTTCCGCCTGTGCCAGGAGTATCTCGACGATATCGTCACGGTTGATAGCGATGCTATCTGCGCGGCGATGAAAGATCTGTTCGAGGATGTGCGCGCGGTGGCGGAACCTTCCGGCGCGCTGGCGCTGGCGGGGATGAAAAAATACATCGCCCAGCACAACATTCGCGGCGAGCGTCTGGCGCACGTGCTTTCCGGCGCCAACGTGAACTTCCACGGTCTGCGCTACGTTTCCGAGCGCTGCGAGCTGGGTGAACAGCGGGAAGCGCTGCTGGCGGTGACGATTCCTGAAGAGAAGGGCAGCTTCCTGAAGTTCTGCCAGCTGCTGGGCGGCCGTTCGGTGACGGAGTTCAACTACCGTTTTGCCGATGCCAAAGACGCCTGCATTTTTGTCGGCGTGCGTCTGAGCCGCGGCGTGGAGGAGCGCAAAGAGATCCTCAACCTGCTGCATGAGGGCGGCTACAGCGTGGTCGATCTTTCTGACGATGAGATGGCGAAGCTGCACGTGCGCTACATGGTCGGCGGGCGTCCATCAAAGCCGCTCAAGGAACGTCTGTTCAGCTTCGAGTTTCCGGAATCGCCGGGCGCGCTGCTCAAGTTCCTTCACACGCTTGGCACGCACTGGAACATTTCCCTGTTCCACTACCGCAGCCACGGCACCGACTACGGCCGCGTGCTGGCGGCGTTTGAACTGGGCGAGCACGAGCCGGATTTCGAGACGCGGCTGAACGAGCTGGGCTATGAATGTCACGACGAAACCCATAACCCGGCCTTCCGCTTCTTCCTCGCGGGCTAAGGGTTGAGCTGCGTGTAGGCCGGGGAAGCGCAGCACCACCCGGCTTTAGTGGTTCGGCAATATCGTCCAGAACGCATCAATAAGCGGCTCATGTAGCCGCTTTTTTTGTGCGCACACGCCAAGCTCAAACGGCGTCTTCTCGTCGCTGCGCTCCAGAATCATCACGCGATTACGAACGGGCTCCGGGCTGTTTTCCAGCACCACTTCCGGCAGCAGCGCCACGCCGCAGCCGAGCGCCACCATCGACACCATCGCCTCGTGGCCGCTGACCGTGGCGTAAATCGACGGATTGCTGATTTTCTGACGGCGGAACCACAGCTCGATGCGGCGGCGCACCGGCCCCTGATCGGCCATGATAAACGGTACCGTCGACCAGTCCGGTTTTTCCACCGACACCTGATTACGCACCGGGCAGGGCAGCGCCGGGGCAATCAGTACCACCGCCAGATTCTCCAGCATCGAGAATGCCACCGCGCCCGGCAGGGTTTCGGGTTTTCCGGCGATGGCGAGATCCGCTTCGCCCGTCACCACTTTTTCCATTGCGTCGGAGGCGTCGCCGGTGGTGAGCTTAATTTCAACCGACGGATGGGCCGCGCGGAAGCGGTCAAGGATGGGCGGCAGGTGGCTGTAGGCGGCGGTGACGGAGCAGAAAATATGCAGTTCGCCGGAAAGTGACGGCCCCTGCTGGTCAATCGAGTGCCGCAGCTGCTGGTACTGCAACAGCGTCTGCTGGGCAAAAATGCGCAGCTCTTCACCCGCTTCCGTGAGGGTGACGGTGCGGTTATCGCGCACGAACAGCGGCTGGCCGAGGTCTTCCTCAAGCCGCTGGATCTGGCGTGAAAGCGTGGAGGGGCTAACGTGCATCGCCCGGGCGCTGCGGCCAAAATGGCGGCTTTCCGCCAGGTGCAGGAACATTTTCAGATCGCGTAAATCCACCGATTCCACTCCCTCTTTTTACATTGCAAAAATTGCAACATGACGTTGTGAATATATCAATTTCCGCAATAAATTTCCTGTTGTAATGTGGGTACATTCTCGCTGAAACGCGAACCGAACAATAAGACACACAACATCACGAGGTATCACCCATGGCTAACTACTTTAATACACTGAACTTGCGCCAGCAGCTGGCGCAGCTGGGCAAATGCCGCTTCATGGCGCGCGACGAATTTGCCGATGGCGCGAGCTACCTTCAGGGTAAAAAAGTGGTCATCGTCGGCTGTGGCGCACAGGGTCTGAACCAGGGCCTGAACATGCGTGACTCCGGTCTGGATATCTCCTACGCCCTGCGCAAAGAAGCAATTGCCGAGAAGCGAGCTTCCTGGCGCAAAGCGACCGAAAACGGCTTCAAAGTGGGCACCTACGAAGAGCTGATCCCGCAGGCGGATCTGGTGGTTAACCTGACCCCGGACAAACAGCACTCTGACGTTGTGCGTTCCGTACAGCCGCTGATGAAAGACGGCGCCGCGCTGGGTTACTCCCACGGCTTCAACATCGTTGAAGTGGGCGAGCAGATCCGTAAAGACATCACCGTGGTGATGGTGGCGCCGAAGTGCCCGGGTACCGAAGTACGTGAAGAGTACAAGCGTGGCTTCGGCGTGCCGACCCTGATCGCGGTTCACCCGGAAAACGATCCGAAAGGCGAAGGCATGGCGATTGCCAAAGCATGGGCAGCGGCGACCGGCGGCCACCGTGCGGGCGTGCTGGAATCTTCCTTCGTTGCCGAAGTGAAATCTGACCTGATGGGTGAGCAGACCATTCTGTGCGGTATGCTGCAGGCCGGTTCTCTGCTGTGCTTCGACAAGCTGGTGGAAGAAGGCACCGACCCGGCCTACGCGGAAAAACTGATTCAGTTCGGCTGGGAAACCATCACCGAAGCGCTGAAGCAGGGCGGTATTACGCTGATGATGGACCGTCTGTCCAACCCGGCAAAACTGCGTGCTTACGCGCTGTCTGAACAGCTGAAAACCATCATGGCACCGCTGTTCCAGAAACACATGGACGACATCATATCCGGCGAATTCTCTTCCGGCATGATGGCGGACTGGGCAAACGACGATAAAAACCTGCTGACCTGGCGTGAAGAGACCGGTAAAACCGCGTTCGAAACCGCGCCACAGTATGAAGGTAAAATCGGCGAGCAGGAGTACTTCGATAAAGGCGTTCTGATGATCGCGATGGTGAAAGCAGGCGTTGAGCTGGCGTTCGAAACCATGGTGGATTCCGGCATCATCGAAGAGTCTGCGTACTACGAATCTCTGCACGAGCTGCCGCTGATCGCGAACACCATCGCCCGTAAGCGTCTGTACGAAATGAACGTGGTGATCTCTGATACCGCAGAATACGGTAACTACCTGTTCTCTTACGCCTGCGTACCGCTGCTGAAAGAGTTTATGACCACTCTGCAGACGGGCGATCTGGGTAAAGCGATTGCGGAAGGTGCCGTGGATAACGCGCAGCTGCGTGATGTGAACGAAGCGATTCGCAGCCACCAGATCGAGAAAGTGGGTCACAAACTGCGTGGCTACATGACCGATATGAAGCGTATCGCGGTAGCGGGTTAACAACTGGTGCGGGCTGATGCCCTCACCCCGCCCCTCTCCCACGGGGAGAGGGTGCAAACATTAAAGGCCTTCTCTAAGAGAAGGCCTTGTTGTTTATTTCCGATACAGTACTTTAATAATGTGATACCCGAACTGCGTGTGCAGCGGGCCGGTTGGCTCCAGCACCGGGCAGGAGAACACCACTTTATCGAACGCCGGAACCATCTGGCCCTGGCGGAACTCACCCAGATCGCCGCCGCGCTTGCCTGAAGGGCAGATGGAATGCTTCTTCGCCAGCTTGCCGAAGTCGGCGCCGTTTTTAATCTGCTCCAGAACATCTAAAGCCAGTTTCTCTTCTTTAACGAGGATGTGCACTGCTGCTGCTGTTTTTGCCATGATCGTGCCTTGAATAGGTTGAAATAAATCGGGGCGCAATATACCACGCGTCAGCGGCGATAAAGCACCTTAATGATATGGTAGCCAAATTTGGTTTTTACCGGGCCGTAGGGCTTCAGAAGCGGGCAGCTAAAGACCGCCTGATCGAACGGGCCGACCATCGCACCTTGTTGAAACTCGCCGAGATCCCCGCCATTGCGTCCGGACGGGCATTTAGAGTAACGCTTCGCCAGATGATCAAAGCTGATGCCGCGCTCCAGCTTGGCCAGGATCTCCTGAGCCAGTTTCTCTTCTTTTACCAGAATATGCAGGGCTGCTGCGGTCTTTTTCATGGTTCTGCTCTACGGGTTAAACGCGATTTCTCCACTTTATCATTAGCCGGTAAATCTGCGCCCGGCTTTCTGCTACAATCCACACCCCGTTCGAAGATTGAGCAACACTCCCATGCGTTTAAACCCTGGACAACAACAAGCGGTCGAATTCGTTACTGGACCATGCCTGGTGCTGGCAGGGGCCGGTTCGGGTAAAACCCGCGTGATCACCAACAAAATCGCCCATCTGATCCACAACTGCGGGTATCAGGCGCGTCACATTGCGGCGGTCACCTTTACCAATAAAGCGGCGTGCGAGATGAAAGAGCGCGTCGGTCAAACGCTGGGTCGTAAAGAGGCGCGCGGCCTGATGATCTCCACCTTCCACACGCTGGGGCTGGATATCATTAAACGCGAGTATGCGGCGCTGGGAATGAAGTCCAACTTCTCTCTTTTTGACGATACCGATCAGGTGGCGCTGCTCAAAGAGCTCACCGAGGGGCTGATCGAAGATGACAAAGTGCTATTGCAGCAGCTGATCTCGACGATCTCTAACTGGAAAAACGATCTGATGACGCCGGCCCAGGCCGCGGCGATCGCCAAAGGTGAACGGGATCGGATCTTCGCACACTGTTACGGTCTGTACGATGCGCATATGAAAGCGTGCAACGTGCTGGACTTTGACGACCTGATCCTGCTGCCCACGCTGCTGCTGCAGCGCAATGAAGAGGTGCGCGAGCGCTGGCAGAACAAAATCCGCTACCTGCTGGTGGATGAATACCAGGACACCAATACCAGCCAGTACGAGCTGGTGAAGCTGCTGGTGGGGCAGCGCGCGCGTTTCACCGTGGTAGGCGACGACGACCAGTCAATTTACTCCTGGCGCGGTGCGCGCCCACAAAACCTGGTGCTGCTGAGCAAAGATTTCCCGGCCCTACAGGTGATTAAGCTGGAGCAGAACTACCGCTCCTCCGGGCGTATCCTGAAGGCTGCAAACATCCTGATTGCCAATAATCCGCACGTATTTGAGAAGCGTCTCTTCTCCGAACTGGGCTACGGCACGGAGCTGAAAGTGCTCAGCGCCAACAATGAAGATCATGAAGCGGAGCGCGTGACGGGCGAACTCATCGCTCACCACTTCGTCAACAAAACCGAATATAAGGATTACGCGATCCTCTATCGCGGCAATCACCAGTCGCGCGTCTTTGAAAAGATGCTGATGCAGAACCGCATTCCGTACAAAATATCGGGCGGCACGTCGTTCTTCTCACGACCAGAAATCAAAGATCTGCTGGCCTATCTTCGCGTGCTTACTAACCCGGATGACGACAGCGCGTTTCTGCGCATCGTGAATACGCCTAAACGCGAGATTGGCCCGGCGACGCTGCAAAAGCTCGGCGAGTGGGCGATGACCCGCAACAAAAGTATGTTTACCGCCAGCTTCGACATGGGGCTGAGCCAGACGTTAACCGGACGCGGGTATGACTCGTTAACCCGCTTCACCCACTGGCTCGGCGAAGTACAGCGTCTCGCGGAGCGGGAGCCGGTGGCGGCAGTGCGCGATCTCATTCACGGCATCGACTATGAGTCCTGGCTGTATGAAACCTCAGCCAGCCCGAAAGCGGCTGAGATGCGCATGAAAAACGTTAACCAGCTCTTCAGCTGGATGACCGAAATGCTGGAGGGCTCTGAGATCGACGAGCCAATGACCCTGACGCAGGTGGTCACTCGCTTTACCCTGCGGGACATGATGGAGCGCGGCGAGAGCGAAGAAGAGGCCGATCAGGTTCAGCTGATGACGCTGCATGCGTCAAAAGGGCTGGAGTTCCCGTATGTGTATCTGGTCGGCATGGAAGAGGGATTGTTGCCACACCAGAGCAGCATTGATGAAGACAACGTCGACGAGGAGCGCCGTCTGGCCTACGTGGGGATCACCCGCGCGCAGAAAGAGTTGACGTTTACGCTGTGTAAAGAGCGCCGCCAGTATGGTGAACTGGTACGCCCGGAGCCGAGTCGTTTCCTGCTGGAACTGCCGCAGGATGACCTGATCTGGGAACAGGAGCGCAAAGTGATTACCGCAGAAGAGCGGATGCACAAGGGTCAGGCTAACGTGGCAAACATCCGCGCCATGCTGGCAAAAGCCAAAGAGAAAGGATAATTCCGTCGGGATCTGTAGGCCGGGTAAGGCGAAGCCGCACCCGGCAATGTTCAGCGTATTACTTTACTTCCAGCACCCAGTGCACGTAGCTCTGCCACTGGCACTCCTGTTCAATCATCTCGGCCCCTAACGGGTGACGATCAATCCAGTTCTCCGGCAGCGTCAGCGAAAGCTTCTCGTCATCGGCCACCAGATTAATGGCTGGCAGCAAATCATCGCGGCGGCGGCTGGCAAACAGGATCGCCAGACGCAGCAGGCGGCACAGATGCTCGGCCACGCGCGGCGGGACGGCATTTTGCTGATGCAAAGAGGAGAGATCGACGGCGTTGGTCTGGTTCAGCAGCAGCGTTGCCAGCAATTTTTTCTGTGCGGGCGTATAGCCCGGTAAATCAAGGTTTCGTACCAGATACGCTGCATGAGCCGGTGCCTGCTTAAAATCAATGCTCAGCCCCACTTCATGTAGCGCGCAGGCGCTCAGCAGTAAATCCCGGCTCAGATGATCAAGATCCCAGACGTTAGCGACCTGATCGGCGAAGCGTGACGCCAGCTGCGATACGCGTCCGGCCTGATCGATATCAACCAGAAAACGACGCTGCACATTGCGCAGAGTACGGCTGCGGATATCCTGATCGACCGACAGATGTAACATCCCGTAGACCAGACCTTCGCGCAGCGCGCCGCCAGCCAGGGTCATACACTGGATGTTCAGCTCGGTGAAAATGGCGATAAGAATAGCCAGCCCGCTTGGGAAGACCAGCGCGCGTTCCAGCGTCAGGCCTTCAATTTCCAGCTCTTCCAGGCGTCCGCACTGAATGGCGCGCTGTTTCAGCTGCTGAAGTTTGGCAAGCGTAATCCGCTCGTCCATTCCCTGCGCCATCATGATTTCCTGCAGAGCCTGCACGGTACCCGAGGCACCCACGCAGACTTTCCAGCCGTGATAGCGCAGCTCGTCCATCACCGGGCGTAACACCTCGCGTGCGGCGTTTTCTGCCTCGTCGAAGTTCTCTTTCGCCAGGTTCCGATCGGTAAAGTAGCGCTCAAGCCAGGTCACGCAGCCCATTGACAGGCTGAACAGCGACGTTGCCTGCGCGCCGGTGCCGGTCACAAGCTCGGTACTGGCACCGCCGATATCCACCACCAGACGGCGATCGTCACCTCCCGTGGTGTGCGCAACGCCCTGGTAAATCAGGCGAGCTTCTTCTTCACCGCTGATAACCTGTACCGGACAACCCAGAATTTCCTGCGCTCTGGCAATGAAATCCACGGCGTTGACCGCCAGGCGGAGTGTCGCAGTGGCGACCACGGTGATTTGGGCGTGCGGGATATCCTGAAGACGTTCGGCAAAGAGCCGCAGACACTGCCAGCCACGTTCCATGGCTTCAGGGGAGAGGTGATTATCGCTGCTCAGGCCCGCCGCGAGGCGGACCTTGCGCTTGATGCGCGTCAGCGTTTGTATGCTTCCCGCCACCTCGCGCACAACCAGCATATGAAAACTATTCGAACCGAGATCAATTGCCGCATAAAGCGAGGTGGAGCTGAGCATATTTTCTTAACCTGAACGACGACGATTACGCGGCGCGCCACCTGAACGACGCGGACCATTGCCGGAGCGTGGGCGGGTTAGACGCTTAGGCGGCGGCAGTTCGCTTAACAGCGCTTCCGGATTGTATTTGCTCTGCGGAATAGAGTGACCGATATACGTCTCAATAGCCGGGAGATTCAGCGCATACTCTTCACACGCAAGGCTAATCGAGTGACCGCTTGCGCCCGCACGACCGGTTCGACCGATACGGTGTACGTAGTCTTCGCAGTCGTCTGGCAGATCGTAGTTAAAGACGTGCGTCACGGCCGGAATGTGCAGACCACGAGCCGCTACGTCGGTTGCGACCAGAATATCGAGATCGCCACGGGTAAACTCTTCCAGAATACGCAGGCGTTTTTTCTGCGCCACGTCGCCGGTCAACAGGCCAACACGGTGACCATCTGCAGCCAGATGGCCCCAGATGTCTTCACAACGGTGCTTGGTGTTCGCGAAGATAATGGCGCGATCTGGCCACTCTTCTTCAATCAGCGTTTGCAGCAGACGCATTTTCTCTTCATTGGAAGGATAGAAGAGCTCTTCTTTAATGCGGTGACCCGTTTTCTGCTCCGGTTCCACTTCTACATATTCGGCGTTGTTCATCTGTTCGAACGCCAGCTCGCGTACGCGATAAGAAAGGGTAGCGGAGAACAGCATATTCAGACGCTGATTGGCTGGCGGCATGCGGCGGAACAGCCAACGAATGTCTTTAATGAAGCCCAGATCGTACATGCGGTCAGCTTCATCGAGCACCACAACCTGGATTGCGCCGAGGTTAATGTGGTTCTGTTTGGCGTAATCGATAAGACGGCCGGTGGTACCGATCAGGATATCCACACCGCTTTCCAGCACTTTCAGCTGTTTATCGTAGCCGTCGCCGCCATAGGCCAGGCCAAGCTTCAGTCCGGTAGACTGCGCCAGGGGTTCAGCGTCTGCGTGGATCTGTACCGCAAGTTCTCGCGTCGGGGCCATAATTAGCGCGCGCGGCTGGTTAACTTTGCGGTCTGCAATCGCTGGGTGAGAAAGTAAATAATGAAACGTTGACGTTAAAAACGCCATCGTTTTGCCGGTACCGGTTTGCGCCTGCCCGGCAACATCGCGACCGGCCAGCGTCAGCGGCAGCGCGAGGGCCTGAATGGGCGTGCAGTTGTGAAACCCTTTATTTTCAAGGGCTTCAATCACCTTCGGGTGCAGCGCGAAGTCGGAAAACTTCTGTTCTGTTAAATGTGTTTTGCTCATAGTGTGGTAGAATATCAGCTTACTATTGCTTTACGAAAGCGTATCCGGTGAAATAAAGTCAACCTTTAGTTGGTTAATGCGACATCAACACGTCGTTGGTGGAGACAAAACCAACGTACCAGGCTTATTCCTGTGGAGTTATATATGAGCGATAAAATTATTCACCTGACTGACGACAGTTTTGACACGGACGTACTTAAGGCTGACGGGCTGATCCTCGTCGATTTCTGGGCTGAATGGTGTGGTCCTTGCAAAATGATCGCCCCGATTCTGGATGAGATCGCCGACGAATATCAGGGCAAACTGACCGTTGCCAAGCTGAACATCGACCAGAACCCGGGCACCGCACCAAAATATGGTATCCGTGGCATCCCAACCCTTCTGCTGTTCAAAAACGGCGAAGTGGCAGCGACCAAAGTGGGCGCGCTGTCCAAAGGTCAACTGAAAGAGTTCCTGGACGCTAACCTGGCGTAAGGTTTCTCCGCTGTGCGTTCAGAGCTCCCGGCTAAATGATGTGGAACTCTGGACGCCCGGCTGAAGTCGTGCTAAGTTAGCTATGACTTCGTTTTAAACATATCTTGTTGTTTGAATCTTGTTTTACCCGATACTTCCCGTTGTTAACATGAACAGTGCGTGAAGTGGCTAAATTCCGGGCTTGTCACTCAATCCGTCTTGTCGTTTCAGTTCTGCGTTCTTTCCCTGTGACCAGACAGCGAACAGACATGAGTCGATGGCCGCTAAACAGGCATGGATGACCCTGCCATACCATTCACAACATTAAGTTCGAGAATCACCCCGAGTTTAAGAACCCACACCATTATGAATCTTACCGAATTAAAGAATACGCCGGTTTCTGAGCTGATCACTCTCGGCGAAAATATGGGGCTGGAAAACCAGGCTCGTATGCGCAAGCAGGACATCATTTTCGCCATCCTGAAGCAGCACGCTAAGAGTGGCGAAGATATCTTTGGCGACGGTGTGCTGGAGATATTGCAAGACGGATTTGGTTTCCTCCGCTCTGCAGACAGCTCCTACCTCGCCGGCCCTGACGACATCTACGTATCCCCCAGCCAAATCCGCCGTTTCAACCTCCGCACTGGTGACACCATTTCAGGTAAGATTCGTCCTCCTAAAGAGGGTGAACGCTACTTTGCGCTGTTGAAAGTCAATGAAGTTAACTTCGACAAACCGGAAAACTCGCGTAATAAGATCCTCTTCGAGAACTTAACGCCGCTGCACGCGAACTCTCGCCTGCGCATGGAGCGTGGTAACGGTTCTACTGAAGACTTAACCGCGCGTGTTCTGGATCTGGCCTCACCAATTGGTCGCGGCCAGCGTGGTTTGATTGTGGCACCGCCAAAAGCGGGTAAAACCATGCTGCTGCAGAACATCGCGCAGAGCATTGCCTATAATCACCCAGACTGCGTGCTGATGGTGCTGCTGATTGACGAACGTCCGGAAGAAGTGACCGAGATGCAGCGTCTGGTTAAAGGTGAAGTGGTTGCTTCTACCTTCGACGAGCCAGCATCTCGCCACGTTCAGGTTGCGGAAATGGTTATCGAGAAGGCGAAACGCCTGGTTGAGCACAAGAAAGACGTGATCATCCTGCTTGACTCCATCACCCGTCTGGCGCGTGCCTACAACACCGTGGTTCCGGCGTCTGGTAAAGTGCTGACCGGTGGTGTGGATGCTAATGCCCTGCATCGTCCGAAACGCTTCTTCGGTGCCGCACGTAACGTGGAAGAGGGCGGCAGCCTGACCATCATCGCGACGGCGCTGATCGATACCGGTTCTAAAATGGACGAAGTGATTTACGAAGAATTTAAAGGTACAGGTAACATGGAACTGCACCTTTCTCGTAAAATCGCTGAAAAACGTGTCTTCCCGGCTATCGACTACAACCGTTCCGGTACCCGTAAAGAAGAGCTGCTCACCACGCAGGAAGAGCTGCAGAAAATGTGGATCCTGCGCAAAATCATCCATCCAATGGGTGAAATTGACGCGATGGAGTTCCTCATTAATAAACTGGCGATGACCAAAACCAACGACGATTTCTTCGACATGATGAAACGCTCGTAACGTAAATAAAGCCAGCGAACGCCACGTTTTTACGTGGCGTTTTCCTTTTATGGACTATACGCTAGTACTACCTACTCCCAATTTTGACCGGTCGGTGCGACAATAGAGCCGTTTCTGCATCCTGAGAAATAATTGATTGAAAAATATACAAAGGGAGTTGTTAGAAGCCATCTTTATTACTTCTGAGGTTGTGGCTTCATGGTTATACTTCCGGGCCTAACAATTGTTGAGAGCAATCCATTGTGAATCTATTCACTGCCGTTACTGAACTGATCAGTATTTTTTTATTCACAACCTGTTTTTTGTTCATTGCACGCAAGGTGGCAAAACGAATAGGGTTGGTGGATAAACCTAATTTTCGTAAACGCCATCAGGGTCTTATTCCTTTAGTCGGCGGAATTTCTGTTTACGCAGGGATTTGCTTCACGTTTGGAATCGCCGACTATTATATTCCGCATGCCGCCCTGTACATTGCCTGCGCCGGTGTCCTGGTGTTAGTTGGGGCTCTTGATGACCGATTCGATATCGCGGTGAAAATACGCGCCACCGTTCAGGCGGCCATTGGCGTGGTGATGATGGTTGTGGGTGGACTGTATCTGCGAAGCCTCGGCTATGTGTTTGGCCCCTGGGAGTTAGTCCTGGGTCCATTTGGCTTCTTCCTGACACTTTTTGCCGTCTGGGCGGCAATCAATGCTTTCAACATGGTGGATGGCATTGACGGCCTGCTCGGTGGGTTGTCATCCGTCTCGTTCGCCGCTATCGGCATTATTTTATGGTTTGATGGTCAGTACAGTCTGGCAATGTGGTGTTTTGCCATGATTGCCGCCATTCTGCCTTATATCCTCTTAAACCTCGGTGTGCTAGGTCGTCGCTATAAAGTCTTTATGGGAGACGCGGGCAGTACGCTGATTGGTTTTACGGTTATCTGGATCCTGCTTGAAACCACACAGGGTCAAACCCATCCGATAAGTCCCGTAACCGCGCTGTGGATTATTGCCATTCCATTAATGGATATGGTGGCGATTATGTATCGCCGCCTGCGCAAAGGGATGAGTCCTTTCTCTCCTGACCGCCAACACATTCATCACCTCATCATGCGTGCGGGTTTTACTTCTCGTCAGGCGTTTGTGCTGATTACTCTGGCAGCCGCTATTTTGGCCGCAATTGGTGTGGCTGCAGAATATTCTCATATCATTCCTGAGTGGGTTATGTTGGCATTATTCTTGCTGGCATTTTTCCTGTACGGCTACTGCATTAAGCGCGCATGGAAAGTGGCGCGTTTTATTAAACGTCTTAAACGCAGGATGCGTCGTAACAGTGGCAAAAATACAACATTAACTAAGTAAAACCGGGACTATGATGACTCAACCGTTGGCGGGAGCGAAATCAGTGGTAACTGAGAATGAACTGGATATTCGGGGTTTGTTTCGCGTGTTATGGGCAGGCAAACTTTGGATTGCGGGGATTGCGCTGGGGTTTGCCCTGTTAGCGCTGGCCTATACGTTCTTTGCAAAGCAAGAGTGGAGCGCCACGGCAATCACAGACAAGCCAACGGTTAACATGCTCGGGGGATACTATTCCCAGCAGCAATTCCTGCGTAACCTGGACATCAAAGCCAGTCTTGCTACGCCTGACCAGGCTTCCGTTATGGATGAAGCCTATAAAGAGTTTGTGATGCAGCTGGCATCGTGGGATACCCGCCGCGATTTCTGGTCCCAGACGGATTACTACAAGCAGCGCCGGGTTGATAATACAAAAGCCGATGCCGCCCTGCTGGACGATCTGATTAACAATATTCAGTTTATGCCGGGCGACGCGCTGCGTAGCGTGAATGACAGCGTCAAGCTGATTGCAGAAACCGCGCCGGATGCCAACAACCTGTTGCGTCAGTATGTCGCGTTTGCCAGCCAGCGTGCCGCAAGCCATCTTAACGAAGAGCTTAAAGGTGCCTGGGCGGCTCGTACCATCCAGATGAAAGCCCAGGTGAAACGTCAGGAAGAGGTGGCGAATACTATTTTCGGTCGCCGCGTGCATAACATTGAGCAGGCGCTGAAAATTGCGGAACAGCACAATATTTCCCGTACTGAGACGGACGTGCCGGCCGATGAGCTGCCTGACTCTGAAATGTTCCTTCTTGGTCGCCCTATGCTGCAGGCGCGGCTGGAAAACCTGAAGGCCGTCGGTCCTGATTTTGACCTCGATTACGATCAAAATCGCGCGATGCTCAATACGCTTAATGTCGGCCCATCCCTGGACCCGCGTTTTCAGACCTATCGTTATTTGCGAACGCCTGAAGAACCTGTAAAACGCGACAGTCCGCGTCGTGCATTCCTGATGATCATGTGGGGGATTGTAGGCGCATTGACGGGCGCTGGCGTGGCGTTAACGCGTCGTCGCAAAAACTAAGAACGCCGTCTACGATGAAGGCTGCGGCCTTCATCGCCTAATCGAAGAGAATCGATGTGAAAGTACTAACCGTATTTGGCACCAGGCCGGAGGCCATTAAGATGGCACCTCTGGTTCATGCGCTGGCCTGCGATCCTGATATTGAAGCGAAAGTCTGCGTCACGGCTCAACACCGTGAGATGCTCGATCAGGTTTTAACGCTCTTCTCCATCGTCCCGGATTACGACCTTAATATTATGAAACCGGGGCAAGGGCTAACGGAGATAACCTGTCGCATTCTGCAAGAGCTTAAGCCGATCCTGGAGTCATTCAAGCCTGACGTCGTGCTGGTACACGGTGACACCACCACAACCGTGGCGACAAGCCTGGCCGCGTTTTACCAGCGAATTCCCGTAGGGCATGTTGAGGCGGGTCTGCGTACCGGCAATCTTTATTCGCCGTGGCCGGAGGAGGCCAACCGCACGTTAACGGGTCATCTTGCGATGTACCACTTTGCGCCAACGGAAAACTCTCGTCAGAACCTGCTGCGTGAAAATATCGCCGATAACAAAATCTTTGTGACCGGCAATACGGTCATTGACGCGTTAATTTGGGTACGTGACCGCGTCCTGGCAAACAGCGATCTTCAGAAAGAGCTCGCTGCCCGCTATCCGTTCCTTCACAACGGCAAAAAAACGATTCTGGTCACTGGCCACCGTCGCGAGAGCTTTGGTCGGGGTTTTGAGCAAATCTGTCACGCGCTGGCTGAAATCGCCGCGCAGAATGACGATGTGCAAATTGTCTATCCAGTACACCTTAACCCTAACGTCAGCGAGCCGGTTAACCGGATCCTGGGCCATGTCGAAAATGTCCTTCTGATTGAACCTCAGGACTACATGCCGTTTGTCTGGCTGATGAACCACGCCTGGCTGATCCTCACCGATTCCGGCGGAATTCAGGAAGAAGCGCCATCCCTCGGCAAACCGGTACTGGTGATGCGTGAAACGACCGAACGTCCGGAAGCCGTCAAAGCCGGTACGGTGCGTCTGGTCGGCACCAACGTGCAGCTCATCGTCGAAGAGGTCACGCGCCTGCTGCATGACGATGAAGCGTATCAGGCGATGAGCCGGGCCCATAATCCGTATGGAGACGGGCAGGCTTGTGGCCGTATTTTGCATGCACTTAAACACAATCGGGTATCGCTATGAGTTTTACTACCATCTCTGTCATTGGTCTTGGCTACATTGGCTTGCCTACTGCGGCCGCGTTTGCCTCTCGTCAGCAACAGGTTGTTGGTGTGGATATCAACGCACGGGCGGTAGAAACTATTAACCGTGGCGAGATTCATATTGTGGAGCCCGATCTTGACCGCGTGGTGAAAGAGGCGGTGGAGGGGGGCTTCCTGCGTGCCAGCACGACGCCAGTTGAAGCGGATGCCTACCTGATTGCCGTCCCCACCCCGTTTAAAGGTGACCACGAGCCCGACATGGCATTCGTTGAGGCGGCGGCAAAATCCATCGCGCCTGTGCTGAAGAAAGGGGCGCTGGTGATCCTGGAATCGACCTCTCCGGTCGGCGCTACCGAGCAGATGGCACAGTGGCTGGCCGAGGCGCGTCCTGATTTAAGCTTCCCGCAGCAGGTGGGTGAGCAGGCGGATATCAACATCGCCTACTGTCCGGAGCGCGTGCTGCCGGGCCAGGTGATGGTCGAACTGATTAAAAACGACCGCGTCATAGGCGGTATGACGCCCGTCTGTTCCGAACGTGCCAGCGCGCTGTACAAGATTTTCCTGGAAGGTGAGTGCGTGGTGACCAACTCCCGCACCGCCGAGATGTGCAAGCTGACAGAGAACAGCTTCCGCGACGTCAATATCGCCTTTGCGAACGAACTGTCGCTAATTTGCGCCGATCAGGGGATTAACGTCTGGGAGCTGATTAGCCTGGCGAATCGCCATCCGCGTGTAAACATTCTCCAGCCAGGCCCGGGCGTGGGTGGACACTGTATCGCCGTCGATCCGTGGTTTATCGTGGCGCAAAATCCGGCGCAGGCGCGTCTGATTCGCACCGCGCGTGAAGTGAACGACAGCAAGCCTCACTGGGTGCTCAATCAGGTTAAAGCGACGGTAGCGGATTGTCTGGCAGAGAGCGGCAAGCGCGCCAGCGAGCTGAAAATTGCCTGCTTTGGTCTGGCATTTAAACCCAATATTGACGATCTGCGTGAAAGCCCGGCGATGGAAATTGCCGAGATGATTGCCGAATGGCACAAGGGTGAAACGCTGGTGGTTGAGCCGAATATCCATGAATTACCGGCAAAACTGGCGGGGCACTGCACGCTGACGGCGCTGGACGACGCGCTGGTGACGGCGGACGTGCTGGTGCTGCTGGTAGATCATAAAGAGTTTAAAGCCACGTCCGGCAATGCCGTTCGTCAGCAGTATATTGTGGATACCAAAGGTGTCTGGCGTTGAATAGCCTGAATGGGGTGCTCGAGTCCCTGCAGTGGGAGAGTGCCTTTTTCGGCCTGCCGTCGGCCATCGTACGTGTGCGCGATGACGCGCCGGTGCTGGCTGAATCAGATTTTATCGCCTGGCAACGGGTGCAGGCTAAGATCCCGGCGGAGCGCGCCGATCTGCTTGATGCGCTCCAGCAGCACGGCTTTCAGCTGGTTGAAGGTGAGGTAGACCTTTCCATTACCCTTACCCGGCACGATGCGTCCGACGCGGAAATTGCAAACGAACAGGACATCCCCGTGCTGCGTCAGATGGCGGCCCAGGCATTTTCACAGAGTCGCTTTCGTGCTCCCTGGTATGCACCTGACGATAGCGGACGTTTCTATGCCCAGTGGATAGAGAATGCGGTCAAAGGCACCTTTGACCACGTCTGCCTGGTTTTCCGTGCAGGGGATGGTCAAATCCAGGGGTTCGTCTCGCTGCGTAAGCTCAACGAGCGCGAGGCGCGCATTGGCTTATTAGCCGGGCGCGGCATGGGTGAGAAACTCATGCAGGCGGCGCTGCACTGGGCGCAGCAGCAACAGCTTGTGACGCTGCGGGTCGCGACCCAACTGGGCAACACCGCCGCGCTTAAACGTTATATTGCGAGTGGTGCCAACATCGACGCCACCGCCTACTGGTTATACAGGTGACAAGATGATTCCATTTAACGCACCACCCGTTGTCGGAACTGAACTCGACTATATGCAGTCTGCCATGGGCAGCGGCAAACTCTGTGGTGACGGCGGTTTTACCCGTCGCTGTCAGCAGTGGATGGAACAGCGTTTTCGCAGCGCCAAAGTGCTGCTGACCCCGTCCTGTACGGCATCGCTGGAAATGGCGGCACTGTTGCTGGATATCCAGCCCGGTGATGAAGTGATTATGCCGAGCTATACCTTCGTTTCCACCGCAAACGCCTTTGTCCTGCGCGGAGCGAAAATCGTCTTTGTGGATATCCGCCCGGATACCATGAACATTGATGAGACGCTGATTGAAGCGGCGATCACCGACAAAACGCGCGCGATCGTGCCGGTTCACTACGCGGGTGTGGCCTGTGAAATGGACACCATCATGGCCATCGCCAAAAAACATAATCTGTTCGTGGTGGAAGATGCCGCGCAGGGCGTGATGTCCACCTACAAGGGACGCGCGCTGGGCACTATCGGCCACATTGGCTGCTTCAGCTTCCACGAAACCAAAAACTACACGGCGGGTGGAGAAGGTGGCGCGACGCTGATTAACGACCGGGCTCTCGTGGAGCGTGCGGAAGTGATCCGCGAAAAAGGCACCAACCGCAGCCAGTTCTTCCGGGGACAGGTGGATAAATACACCTGGCGCGACATCGGGTCCAGCTATCTGATGGCGGATCTGCAGGCGGCATATCTGTGGGCGCAGCTGGAAGCGGCGGAACGTATCAACCTTCAGCGTCTTTCCCTGTGGCAAACGTATTACGATGCGCTTGAGCCGCTCGCCAAAGCCGGGCGTATTGAGCTGCCGACCATCCCGGCGGATTGCGTCCACAACGCGCATATGTTCTACATCAAGCTGCGCGATAACGATGACCGCAGCGAGCTCATCGCCTGGCTGAAAGAGGCCGAAATTATGGCGGTGTTCCACTACATCCCGCTGCACTCCAGCCCGGCCGGCGAAGCGTTTGGCACGTTCGCGGGTGAAGATCGTTACACCACGAAAGAAAGTGAGCGTTTGCTTCGCCTGCCACTGTTCTACAACCTCGCGCCTGTTAACCAGCGGACGGTGATTAATACCCTTCTGAGTTATTTCGGCTGATATGTCTCTGGCAAAAGCATCGGTGTGGACCGCCGCGTCCACGCTTGTAAAAATTGGCGCCGGGCTGCTGGTCGTCAAGCTGCTGGCCGTCTCATTTGGCCCCTCTGGCGTGGGGCTGGCGGGTAATTTCCGCCAGCTCGTTACCGTCCTTGGGGTGCTGGCCGGCGCCGGTATTTTCAACGGCGTCACCAAATACGTTGCGCAGTATCATGATGATGCGGCTCAGCTGCGCAGGGTGGTGGGTACCTCTTCGGCGATGGTCACGGGTTTTTCGACCCTGATGGCGATTGTCTTTCTGCTGGCGGCGGCACCCATCAGCCAGGGATTGTTCGGGCACACTCATTATCAGGGGCTGGTGCGTCTGGTCGCGTTGGTTCAGATGGGCATTGCCTGGGCAAACCTGCTGCTGGCGCTGATGAAAGGTTTTCGTGATGCCGCCGGGAACGCGCTTGCCTTAATCCTGGGCAGCGTCATCGGCGTGATTGCCTATTACTTCTGCTATCGCCTTGGCGGCTATGAAGGCGCGCTGCTGGGGCTTGCGCTGGTCCCGGCCCTGGTTGTTGTGCCTGCGGCATTTATGCTGATGCGTCGGGGCGTCATCCCTTTGAGCTACCTGAAACCGCAATGGGACACGATACTTGCCAGCCAGCTGTGTAAATTTACCCTGATGGCGCTCATCACCTCCGTCACGCTGCCGGTAGCCTACGTGATGATGCGAAACCTGCTGGCGGCGCATTATAGCTGGGATGAAGTCGGGATTTGGCAGGGCGTGAGCAGCATTTCCGATGCATACCTCCAATTTATAACGGCTTCCTTTAGTGTCTATCTGCTGCCAACCTTATCGCGCCTGACGTCCAGACAAGAAATTACGCGCGAGATTTTCCGATCTCTGCGCTTTGTGCTGCCGGCCGTCGCGGCGGCCAGCTTTACCGTCTGGTTACTGCGCGATGTCGCCATCTGGCTGCTGTTCTCGGCGAAGTTCACCGCCATGCGCGATCTCTTTGCCTGGCAGCTGGTGGGTGATGTGCTGAAAGTGGGGGCTTACGTTTTCGGTTATCTGGTGATTGCAAAAGCGTCCCTGCGGCTGTATATCCTGGCGGAAATTAGCCAGTTTGCGTTACTGACAGCATTTTCACACTGGCTAATACCCTCGCACGGTGCGCTGGGGGCGGCTCAGGCCTACATGGCAACCTATATCGTTTATTTCGCCGCCTGTTGCGGCGTATTTTTATTGTGGCGTAAACGCGCATGACTGCACTGATTCACATCCTGGGATCGGATATCCCACACCATAACCAGACCGTTTTGCGGTTCTTCAACGACGAGCTGGCATCGGGTAATCCTGATGCGCGTGAGTTTATGGTTGCAGGTCAGGATAAGGGCCTGAGCGAGGCGTTTCCGGCGCTGACGATTCGCTTCTGGCCTGATAAGGCCGCGCTGGCGAAGGCGGTCATTGCCAGAGCCAAAGCGGATCGTAAGCAACGTTTCTTTTTCCACGGGCAGTTCAATACCGGCCTGTGGCTGGCGCTGCTCAGCGGGGGGATTAAATCCTCCCAGTGCAGCTGGCATATCTGGGGAGCCGATCTCTACGAAGTCTCCCGCGGCTGGAAATTCCGGCTTTTCTATCCGCTGCGCCGCATGGCGCAGGGGCGCGTAGGCTGTGTGTTTGCCACCCGTGGCGATCTCAACTATTTTGCTAAGCAGCACCCGAACGTGCACGGAGAACTACTCTATTTCCCAACCCGTATGGATCCGGCGCTGAACGCCATGGCAAATGACGCGGTGCGTGAAGGCAAGCTGACGATCCTGGTGGGGAATTCCGGCGATCGCAGTAACGAACACGTCGCGGCGCTCAGGGCTGTACATCAGCAGTTTGGCGACACGGTGAACGTGGTGGTGCCGATGGGCTATCCCGCCAACAACGACGCCTATATTGCTGACGTTCGCCAACAGGGGCTTGCGCTGTTTAGTGCAGAAAACCTGCACATCCTTAGCGATAAGCTGGAATTTGATGAATATCTTGCGCTGCTGAGAAAATGCGATCTTGGCTATTTCATCTTCGCCCGACAGCAGGGAATCGGCACGATGTGTCTGCTGATTCAGGCGGGTGTACCGTGCGTGCTCAACCGCGACAACCCGTTCTGGCAGGACATGGCCGAGCAGCATATTCCGGTGCTGTTTACCTCAGACACGCTGAATGTCGAGGTGGTTCGGGAAGCCCAACGCCAGCTCACGCTGGTGGATAAAAATAGCATCGATTTCTTCAGCCCGAATTACCTCACGCCGTGGCACCGCGCGCTGCGTATCGCTTCAGGAGACAAAGCATGAGTCAGTTGCAATTCAGCGGCTTACTGGTTGTCTGGCTTCTGAGCACCCTGTTTATTGCCACGCTTACCTGGTTTGAATTCCGCAGGGTACGTTTCAACTTTAACGTTTTCTTCTCGTTACTGTTTTTGCTGACCTTCTTTTTCGGCTTCCCGCTGACCAGCATTCTGGTCTTCCGTTTTGACGTGAGCGTCGCGCCGCCGGAAATTCTGCTCCAGGCGCTTCTGGCGGCAACCTGCTTCTATGCCGTCTACTACGTCACCTATAAAACGCGTCTGCGTTCAGCGCAGGCTGCAGTCCCGCGTCGGCCGCTTTTTACCATGAATCGGGTGGAAACCCACCTGACGTGGGTGATGCTGATGACCATCGCCCTGGTCAGCGTCGGTATCTTCTTCATGCATAACGGCTTTCTGCTGTTTAAGCTCCACTCCTACAGCCAGATTTTTTCGGCCGAAGTCTCGGGCGTGGCGCTTAAACGTTTCTTCTACTTCTTCATTCCGGCGATGCTGGTGGTCTTTTTCCTGCGCCAGGACAGCAAAGCGTGGCTGTTCTTTCTGGTCAGCACCGTCGCGTTTGGCATTCTGACCTACATGATTGTGGGCGGCACGCGCGCGAACATTATCATCGCCTTCGCCATCTTCCTGTTTATCGGCATCATCCGCGGCTGGATCTCGCTGTGGATGCTGGTTGCGGCAGGCGTGTTTGGCATTGTCGGGATGTTCTGGCTGGCGCTGAAGCGCTACGGGATGAACGTGGCGGGCGATGAGGCGTTTTACACGTTCCTCTACCTGACTCGCGATACCTTCTCGCCGTGGGAAAATCTGGCATTGCTGCTGCAAAACTACGACAAGATTGATTTCCAGGGGCTGGCGCCGATTGTTCGCGACTTCTACGTTTTTATCCCTTCCTGGCTATGGCCGGACCGGCCTGGCGTGGTGCTTAACACGGCAAATTACTTTACCTGGGAAGTGCTGAACAACCATTCCGGTCTGGCAATCTCGCCAACGCTGATTGGTTCCCTGGTGGTGATGGGGGGGGCGTGGTTCATTCTGCCCGGGGCGGTTGCAGTGGGGCTGATTATCAAGTGGTTCGACTGGCTTTACCTGCGCGGCAACGAAGAGACCAACCGCTATAAAGCCGCCATTTTGCACAGTTTCTGCTTTGGTGCCATTTTCAATATGATCGTTCTGGCGCGCGAAGGGCTGGACTCGTTCGTTTCGCGCGTGGTGTTCTTCATGGTCGTTTTCGGCCTCTGCCTCTTGCTGGCCAAACTGTTGTACTGGCTGTTTGACAGCGCAGGGCTTGTGCACAAGCGCGAGCGGCAGGGCAGCACAACGCTGTCGCAAGTCTGAGTAAGGATAGTAATGACTGATAAAATTTCTGCACCGCGCTATGCGCTACGTGGCCTGCAGCTTATTGGCTGGCGCGACATGCAGCACGCGCTGGACTTTCTGTTCGCCGACGGCCAGATGAAATCCGGTACGCTGGTGGCCATCAACGCGGAAAAAATGCTGGCGGTTGAGGATAATGCGGAAGTCAAAAGCCTGATTGAAGCGGCTGAATTTAAATACGCGGACGGGATCAGCGTAGTCCGCTCTATCCGTAAAAAGTATCCTGACGCTAATGTATCCCGCGTGGCGGGTGCCGATCTCTGGGAGCAGCTTATGGCCCGCGCAGGTGCGCAGGGTACGCCCGTGTTCCTGATTGGCGGGAAGCCGGAGATACTGGCCCAGACGGAGGAGAAACTGCGTCGTCAATGGAATGTTAATATCGTCGGCAGCCAGGATGGTTACTTCAAACCGGAAGATCGACAGGCTTTGTTTGAGCGCGTTCGTGACAGCGGGGCGAAAATTGTCACCGTGGCGATGGGCTCCCCGCGTCAGGAGATCCTGATGCGTGACTGCCGTCTGGTCTGTCCTGATGCCCTCTACATGGGCGTCGGCGGCACGTACGACGTCTTTACCGGCCACGTTAAGCGTGCGCCAAAGGTCTGGCAAAATCTGGGGCTGGAGTGGCTTTACCGGCTGCTATCGCAACCGACGCGCATAAAACGACAGATCCGTCTGCTTCGCTACCTCGCCTGGCATTACACCGGGAAAATGTAATCAAAATGTAGCGCGATATGCTATTCGCGCTGCAACTCGCCTGCAAAACTGCTGATAATCTGTGCAATGCATTCATTTTTTTAATGCATCGTTTGCCATTTGGCAGATTTTAGGAAACCATTCGCTCCGTATTTTAGTACCCCTAAAAAACAATACCCGGTATTAAGCCGGGAAACAGCAAACACAATCGAGGATCTATGGCAGAGAAACAACCGGAGCTACAGCGTGGGCTGGAAGCTCGTCATATTGAACTGATAGCGCTGGGCGGCACTATCGGCGTGGGCCTGTTTATGGGCTCCGCAAGCACGCTCAAATGGGCAGGCCCTTCCGTATTACTGGCGTATATTATCGCCGGGCTGTTTGTTTTCTTCATTATGCGTTCCATGGGCGAAATGCTCTTCCTGGAGCCGGTAACCGGCTCTTTCGCCGTTTACGCGCATCGCTATATGAGCCCCTTCTTCGGATACCTGACGGCCTGGTCTTACTGGTTTATGTGGATGGCGGTGGGCATCTCAGAGATTACCGCGATAGGGGTCTACGTCCAGTTCTGGTTCCCGGACATGGTCCAGTGGATACCCGCGCTCATTGCCGTGGGGCTGGTGGCGCTGGCAAACCTGGCAGCCGTGCGCCTTTACGGTGAAATTGAGTTCTGGTTCGCAATGATCAAAGTCACCACGATTATCGTGATGATTGTCGTCGGCCTGGGCGTGATTTTCTTCGGCTTTGGCAACGGTGGACACGCTATCGGCTTTGGCAACCTGACCGAAAACGGCGGCTTCTTTGCCGGCGGCTGGAAGGGCTTCCTGACGGCGCTGTGTATCGTTGTGGCCTCGTATCAGGGCGTGGAGCTGATCGGTATTACCGCCGGTGAAGCGAAAAACCCGCAGGTCACGCTGCGTAGCGCGGTGGGCAAAGTGCTGTGGCGCATCCTGATTTTCTATGTGGGCGCGATCTTCGTCATCGTGACCATCTTCCCGTGGAACGAAATTGGCACGACGGGTAGCCCGTTTGTTTTAACCTTCGCCAAAATTGGTATCACGGCGGCGGCGGGTATCATCAACTTTGTGGTCCTGACGGCAGCGCTGTCAGGCTGTAACAGCGGGATGTACAGCTGCGGGCGTATGCTCTATGCGCTTTCGAAGAATAACCAGCTGCCTGCGGCGATGAGTAAAGTCTCACGTGCCGGCGTACCGGTGGCGGGTGTAGCGGTCTCCATTGCGATCCTGCTGATTGGCTCTTGCCTGAATTACATCATTCCTAACCCGCAGCGCGTGTTCGTTTACGTCTACAGCGCCAGCGTACTGCCGGGCATGGTGCCGTGGTTTGTTATCCTCATCAGCCAGCTGCGTTTCCGCCATGCGCATAAAAAAGCGATCGAAAGCCATCCGTTCCGCTCAATTCTGTTCCCCTATGCGAACTATTTGACGATGGCGTTCCTGATGTGCGTATTAATCGGCATGTACTTTAATGAAGATACCCGCATGTCGCTGTTTGTCGGGATGATCTTCCTGGCGGCTGTGACGGCCGCATATAAGCTTTTTGGCCTGGGTCGCCGCGGCACCACGCAGAAAGTGGAGGAATAAGCGGCAAAATGTGCAAACCATAACCAAACGCGCATTTTTTTCAAAAAAGCACTAGACAGCGGGGACGGAGGTACGTAATATCCAGCCCCGCAACGGCGCTAAGCGCCCGTAGCTCAGCTGGATAGAGCGCTGCCCTCCGGAGGCAGAGGTCTCAGGTTCGAATCCTGTCGGGCGCGCCATTTTAGTCCCGGCGCTAGAGCTGCGGTGGTCTGAGAAGTAGTCAGTACCGCGTGAAAGAATACAGTGGTGGCTATAGCTCAGTTGGTAGAGCCCTGGATTGTGATTCCAGTTGTCGTGGGTTCGAATCCCATTAGCCACCCCATTATTTGAAAGAGTTGTGAATTGCGAAGGTGGCGGAATTGGTAGACGCGCTAGCTTCAGGTGTTAGTGTCCTTTGGATGTGGGGGTTCGAGTCCCCCCCCTCGCACCACGACTTTTTAAATTAATTGAACTAAAAATTCAAAAAGCAGTACATCGGCGAGTAGCGCAGCTTGGTAGCGCAACTGGTTTGGGACCAGTGGGTCGGAGGTTCGAATCCTCTCTCGCCGACCAATTTTGAACCCCGCTTCGGCGGGGTTTTTTGTTTTCTATGATTCTTCATCCCTGTCATTATTCCCCAACAGTGTCCTTTTTCATTGTCGCAATCCAGCGACATACAACTCATTGAAAGTTAGATAAAAAAATATTTATGGATTTTGCTGTCTCCTCCTGGCGACATATTCCTGCCTTTTCCCGATACGTTGTAGCGCTTAAGACGGCGCTTAGCAGCATAATTTCCTTTTACCTTAAAATGTTGCGTCATGTAAAAGTTATGGGTGTTATGTTGGCACGTTACGTGCAATAATATGCGTGTAGATGCTCATTCCATCTCTTATGTTCGCCTCAGTGCCTCATAAACTCAGGAATGACGCAGAGCCATTTACGGTGCTTATCGTCCACTGACAGATGTCGCTTCGGCCTCATCAGACACCATGGACACAACGTTGAGTGAAGCACCAAATATGTTGTCTTACAGACCTGTTTTAACGCCTGCTTTTATAGCAGGCGTTTTTTTTTGCCTTATTCCCGATACAAGCGCATGATCAGGGCAACCATCAGCAGGGCCGATGCAGAGACAGCATAGAGCGCCTGTACTGAGCCAAACCCTGAAGCCACCGCCGCTGCAATGCCGGTGAAAAGAGAGGCGCTGAGCGTTTGCCAGCGCCAGGCTTTACCGCTGGCCGAAGCGGTTTGCGTGAGAGGAAAACTACTGAGTACCCCAAACGTGCCCGCAGCGAAGAGAACATTCGAGGCCAGATGCGCGATAAAGATCATCCCCAGCGCACATACCGTCCACCTGGACAAAAGCGGCAGAATGCCGTAAGCGGTCAGAAAGATGCTAAGGCAAACGATTATTCGCGGCGTGTGGGCCGCAACGCGCGTCAGGCTCTCTTTTTTTAGCAGCAGGGGGCCACAAAGCTGCCCCAGACTCCTCGCGAAAAGCAAAGGCAAAGCAAGGCCCGCCGCATCCTGAGGACGGAGCTGCTGGGCCAGTGCCGGAAGAAGCGCCATCGCCGGTGAGCCGACGGCGGCCAGCGCCGGCAGGATGAGCAGGCTGCGTTTTTGCCGAACGGTCAACGCCTGCCAGCGTAATGTTGCAGAATCCCCCTTTTCCATAGCGGTGGGGCCTGGTATCGGAGAAAACCGGCGTCCAGCCAGCCATAGCAGTATTAATGAGCCCAGAAAGCTCGCGGCATCAATGGCCAGCAGGGTAAACACGGATGTCTTCTGAAACAGCACCACGCCGAGTCCGGTCCCTAACAATACCTGAGAAGCAAAAATCACATTTTCCAGACAGGTTGCAGCGGGCAGCTCTGCTTCGCTAAGTCCGCGCTTAAAGAGCAATGTCAACGCGGGCCAGCTCATCCCGCTGAGCAGGGCTTCGGTGGATTGCACGGCGAGCAATGCGGCAACGCTGTGGTAACCCACGCCAAGCAGGGGAAAGAGCAGGGCGAGCAGGCCCAGCACCTCGGTCAGTATCAGCAGGGATATCGGCGAAAAGCGTGAGCACAGCTTCTCACCGAAGATACTGCCGATGAAACCTGGTACCGTAGCGAAAAGAAAAGCGAGAGTGAGCAGAGCGGGCGGGGCTGACCACGCTAGCAGCAAACCGAATACCACAACCTGGGTTAGACCATTCCCCAGTGACGAAAAGATAAAAGCACAGGCAAGCAGGCGCAGCCAGCGGTGGCAGCGCAGCGCCTGGATAAGCGCATACAAAAGCGAGTTCATTGAGATTTCCTTTCAAAAACGATTTAGTCCACGCTGCAAAATGTGCGCGTGTGTGAAAAAAGGTTAATGAAAAGACATCGTTACATTGGCGGATTCGTTTGCGGATGTGGGTGCAAAGAATGTAGCAGGAGAAAGGCAATAAAAAAAGGAGACCCTCTGGCCTCCTTTTTATTTACTGCTGCGTACCGTTATTTTGCAGCGTTAACAGCAACCCATCACGACGCATGGCGGCTGCCTCTTCCGGCTTGTGCTGCTTGTCCAGCGTATCGGCAAGCCACGCGTAGTCAAACGCGTCCGGACGCTGTTTCAGCGCCGCGCGGAAGGCGAGGCTCGCCTCCTGCCATTCTCCGTGCTTCATCAGCGACTGACCGAGCGTGCTCCACAGCAGCGGGCGGTCACCGACGGTTTTAATCTGCTGTCGCAGCACTTTTTCGATTTGCTCAGGATTATTGGTTTTCAGGCGCGGGATCACCGTCACCAGACGATCGTCATACTGGCGCTTCAGGCCGTCGAGGAGGATCTCCTGAGCCGTGTCATGATCGTCACATTCAATCAGATGTTCCGCCATGGCGACCTGCAGGGGAACCTGCTGACGCGTTTTACGGCTCTGATTCTTCCACCACGTTTTCAGACCGTCGCTGCCCAGGTCGGCGCGCGCCTGATCCATCAGGCCAATCCATGCCAGACGCTGAAGCTCATCACGATGTTCATCGTCGCCCACCTCGGCCTTCGCCATCGACGGAATGATGTCCAGCAGCGAGCCCCAGGCGCCGGTACGAATATACGCCTGCTCGGCAAGACGCAGCACTTCCGGATGACGTGGCGCAACTTCCAGCAGGCGATCGATACCGTGACGCGCCGCGTGATTTTCATTGCGCGCCAGCTGCAGGCGAACGCGCGTGATTTCTACCGGAATCGGGTCGCCGTGAGCCAGCTCTGCCGCCCGCTCCAGATGCTGATTGGCGCGGGCTTCGTCACCGCGCTGCTGCGCCGCTTCGGCAGCGAGCAGATAATTCACTACCGGCTGTTCGGCATGGTCGGCGTTTTTCGACATCAGCTTTTCAACCTGCTGATAGTCACCCTCGGCAAGCTTAAGCAGCGCCTGTTCGGTCTGCTTGCGGGCGCGGCGGCGTTTACGACCAACGAACCAGCCGCGCGTGTGGGCACCGGTGCGGAAAATACGGCGCAGGATCCACTCGATCGCAAACAGCACCACCACGCCGAGGATCAGAATGATCGTCAGGCCGGTTACGCTGGTTTCAATGTTGTAGTTATCCGTCTGGATCAGGACGTAACCCTGATGACCCGCAAGCATAGGTCCCAGCACGATCCCGGCGATCAGCAGGATGAAGAGTAAGAGGACTTTTAGCATCATTACTCTCCTTGTGGTGCGCTTTCAGGTGCCTGAACCGGAGCAGGTGCCGCTCCGCCCGACGGCTCTGCCGGTACGCCCGGCTGCGCCAGCAGGTTACGTACGCGCGTCTGCATCAGTTTCTCCAGAATCGGCTGGCTGGCCAGCTTATCCGGCACGTTCATGGTGATATTCTGCTGGCTCAGCTTATCAATGTCTTCGAGGAAGGCGGTGGTCGTCGCATCATCGGTGTTGTAGTAGGCGCGGACCCACGTTGAGACGTTATCCAGCGCCTGTTTGTACGTCTCTTCCTGATGACGCGGCACGGCCTGAGCCGCCACCAGCAGGCGGGAACGAATGTTTTCGCGCAGATAGATATCCTGGTTCGGCGCCAGCAGCGGCACGGCGGTTTCGTCGCGACGGCGGATAGTGATGAAGCTGTCCATAAAGTTCTGCCAGCTTTTCTGCAGGTTTATGCGCCATTCGCTCAGGGAGCTGGAAAGCTCGGTACCGTCGGAATCCATCGGGGAGTCGTCGTCGTTATTATCCGCCAGCTGCAGGTTATCAATCTGATTCGACAGCTGGTTCACCTTGAGGATAATGCCGTCGTAATCCACCTGCGAGACGGCGGAGAGGCTGGCGATGTCCTCGGTGATCGCGCGACGCGCGGTGATAAGGCTCGGGTCGTTCATGTCTGCCAGGCTCGCATCGGCGCTTTTCAGCAGCGCGGCGGCAGTGGTGACGTCCTGATCGCTCCAGAGCTTACGTCCGGCGAGCTTCACCAGGAAGTCAGCCTGCGAGAGCAGCCAGGTTTTGGCATCGGTACCGGAAATCGTGGCGACTTTCTGCTGCACGTCGCCCAGCTGTTTAGCCAGCTCTTCCTGTTTGCTGTTTGCCTCGGCAAGCGCGGCGGCCTGCTGCTTAATCACCGTTTCCAGCTCGGTTTTCTGCGTCTCCTGCGCTTTTTGCAGGGCGGTGAGCTGATTCACCAGCGCATCGCTGGTGGACGTCTGGTTAGCGCCCTGTTGCTTCACCAGACCGTACAGGCCAACCCCTGCTGCCAGCGCAATGGCGATGGCAATCGCGCTCAGCGCGAGGCTCGTTTTGTTGCTGCCGTTTTTCTTCTCAGCGGTTTTCTCTGTCGTCTCTGGCCGTGGCGTCGTTTCCACAGTCTCCCTGGTCTCTTCAACCACGGCGGAGGATTTGTCGTGTTCCGTCATTATGGCTTCCCATTTGAGAGTTATTGTAATGCGCGCAGCAGCGCATCGTTGTCGGCGTTATCAGCGATCCGAATATCCTGCCAGCCCAGTTCCCGGGCCTGGTTCGCCAGACGCTCACTGACGACCAGAAGCCGACAGCGGAGTAACCAGTTTTCGCGATACCAGAGCGGTATCAGCGACCAAAGCTGTTGTAACATTTCACCGCTGGTGACCACCAGCGTATTAATGCCGCGCGCGTGCCAGCGCATCGCCTCTTCCGCGCCATCGTAGTGTTTTGCACAACGCTGATAGCACTCAATGAACGTCACGTCTGCATCACGTTCACGCAGCGTTTCGCCCAACAGTTCGCGGCCACCATTACCGCGTAAAATGAGCGCACGCTTTCCGGCAATGTTTTGTAATTCAGGTAATTGTAGCAAGACTTCACTGATTTCCCGATCTAACGGGTAACGAACGTCCGCGCTGCTTACGGTATGCAGCGCCAGTGCCGTTGTGCGGCCAATCGCGAAATAGCGGGGGGCGGCTGGCCAGGTCAAACCCTGCTGTTGCAGCTGCGCGTGGGCAAATTCCACGGCATGTTGCGACAGCGCAAACAGCAGGTCGCCTTCCTGAAGGGTATTCATCTGGTCGGCGAGCGCGGAGAGCTCCCGACCGGGGGAGAATTCAATGAGCGGAAAACTCCAGGCCACCTGCCCCAGTGTGCGCAGACGGCTCACTAACTGCTCTCCTGCGGGAGAAGGGCGGGTGACAAGAATACTCATGCAGGGGGCTCTCCATTATAAACGTCAGCCAGAATCTCGCGGGCGCCGTTATCCAGCAGCTCTTCCGCCAGCGACACGCCAAGCTGCTCGGCATCTTGCGCTTTACCGCGACGTTCGCCGCGTACCATCTGCGAACCGTCCGGGGCGCCCACCAGCGCTCGCAGCCACAGTTCGCCTTCTGTTAATTCAGCATAGCTGCCAATCGGTACCTGACATCCTCCTTCGAGGCGGGTATTCATCGCACGCTCGGCTTTTACGCGAATAGCGGTCTCGTCATGGTTCAGCGGTGCGAGCAGTTCGCGGGTACGCGCATCGTCCAGACGGCACTCGATGCCGACGGCGCCCTGGCCCACGGCCGGAAGCGACAGCTCTGGGGGCAACGCCACGCGAATGCGGGACTCCAGCCCCAGACGCTTGAGGCCGGCAACGGCGAGGATAATGGCATCGTAATCGCCGTTATCCAGCTTGCCCAGACGCGTGCCGACGTTACCGCGCAGCGAGCGAATGATCAGGTCAGGACGGCGCTCTGCCAGCTGACACTGACGACGTAAACTGGACGTGCCAACTACGCTACCCTCCGGCAGCGCGTCGAGCGAGTCATAGTGGTTAGAGACAAACGCATCACGCGGATCTTCGCGTTCGCAGATGGTCACCAGCCCCAGCCCTTCCGGGAACTCGACGGGCACGTCTTTCATTGAATGTACGGCGATATCGGCGCGGTTCTCAAGCAATGCCAGTTCCAGTTCTTTGACAAACAGGCCTTTGCCGCCCACTTTCGCCAGGGGCGTATCGAGGATCACGTCACCGCGCGTGACCATCGGCACCAGCTCGACGCGCAATCCACTGTGGCAGGCTTCAAGGCGCTGCTTCACATAATGTGCCTGCCAGAGCGCGAGGGGGCTTTGGCGTGTGGCAATTCTCAAAACATTGTCTAACATGCTTGTTACCGTCATTATCAATCGCTAACCATCCTAACATTGTTGACTCTGGGATGGCAGTTTTACGGTTGATGAAGCGTGAGAGGGACAAGGCGGCGTATTCGTCAGCCATAGCCGTATTCAGGAATTTACACGTACAGAACGGTGCTACACTTGTATGTAGCGCATCTTTCTTTACGGTCAACCGGCAAGGTGTTAAATTGATCACGTTTTAGACCATTTTTTCGTCGGTACCACCAAAAATGACAAGGGCGAAAAAGGGTAACGGTTATCTTTTTGAAATACTGCGGGTCCGCTGTTATTCGTGTTTTGAATATCTTGCGACACCCGGAAACATCAGGCGATACGTCTTGTACCTCTATATTGAGACTCTGAAACAGAGACTGGATGCCATTAATCAACTGCGTGTGGATCGCGCGCTTGCTGCCATGGGCCCTGCTTTCCAGCAGGTATACAGTCTGCTGCCGACATTATTGCACTATCACCATCCGCTGATGCCTGGCTACCTTGACGGTAACGTTCCCCAGGGCATTTGCCTTTTCACGCCTGATGAAACCCAACAGCATTACCTCAACGAACTGGAACTCTACCGCGGCATGCCGCCACAGGAGTCTCCAAAAGGTGAACTGCCGATTACCGGCGTTTACTCTATGGGGAGCACCTCATCGGTAGGACAAAGCTGTTCTTCGGACCTGGACATCTGGGTCTGCCATCAGTCCTGGCTCGATAATGACGAGCGTCAGCTGCTGCAACGCAAGTGCAGCCTGCTGGAGAGCTGGGCGGCCTCGCTCGGCGTGGAAGTAAGCTTCTTCCTGATTGATGAAAACCGTTTCCGCCATAACGAAAGCGGCAGTCTGGGTGGTGAGGACTGCGGCTCGACTCAGCACATCTTACTGCTGGATGAATTTTACCGTACTGCTGTGCGTCTGGCCGGGAAGCGTATTCTGTGGAATATGGTCCCTTGCGAAGAAGAAGAGCATTACGATGACTACGTCATGTCGCTTTACGCGCAGGGCGTACTGACGCCAAACGAATGGCTGGACCTCGGCGGTCTGAGTTCTCTGTCAGCCGAAGAGTATTTTGGCGCAAGCCTCTGGCAGCTCTATAAGAGTATCGACTCACCGTACAAAGCGGTGCTGAAAACGCTGCTGCTTGAAGCCTATTCTTGGGAATACCCCACGCCTCGCCTGCTGGCGAAAGATATCAAGCAACGTCTGCACGACGGGGAGATCGTCTCCTTCGGGCTGGACGCCTACTGCATGATGCTGGAGCGCGTGACCGAATACCTGAAAGCCATTGATGACACCACGCGTCTGGATCTGGTGCGTCGATGTTTCTATCTCAAAGTCTGTGAGAAATTGAGCCGCGAGCGCGCCTGCGTGGGCTGGCGTCGTGAAGTGGTCAGTCAGTTAGTGAAAGAGTGGGGATGGGACGAAGCGCGTCTGTCCATGCTCGACAACCGGGCCAACTGGAAAATCGATCAGGTGCGTGAAGCGCACAACGAACTGCTCGATGCGATGATGCAAAGCTATCGTAACCTGATCCGCTTTGCGCGCCGTAACAACCTCAGCGTTTCCGCCAGCCCGCAGGACATCGGGGTATTAACCCGTAAGCTGTATGCCGCGTTTGAAGCGCTGCCGGGTAAAGTCACCCTGGTTAACCCGCAGATTTCGCCAGACCTGTCAGAACCGAATCTGACCTTTATCTACGTGCCGCCGGGCCGCGCAAACCGCACCGGGTGGTATCTGTATAACCGTGCGCCAAGCATGGACTCAATCATCAGCCATCAGCCGCTGGAGTATAACCGCTACCTGAACAAGCTGGTGGCCTGGGCCTGGTTTAACGGCCTGCTGACCTCGCGCACGCGCCTGTTTATCAAAGGCAACGAGGTGGTTGATCTCGCTAAGCTGCAGGAGATGGTCGCGGATGTGTCGCACCACTTCCCGCTGCGTCTGCCTGCCCCAACGCCGAAAGCGCTCTACAGCCCGTGCGAGATTCGCCATCTGGCGATTATCGTCAACCTGGAATACGACCCGACGGCGGCCTTCCGCAATCAGGTAGTTCACTTTGACTTCCGCAAGCTGGACGTCTTCAGCTTTGGTGAGCAGCAAAACTGCCTGGTAGGCAGCGTGGATCTGCTGTACCGCAACTCGTGGAACGAAGTGCGTACCCTGCACTTCAACGGCGAGCAGGCGATGATCGAGGCGCTGAAAACCATTCTCGGCAAGATGCACCAGGATGCCGCACCGCCGGACAGCGTTGAGGTGTTCTGCTACAGCCAGCACCTGCGCGGTTTAATTCGTACCCGCGTGCAGCAGCTGGTTTCTGAGTGTATCGAACTGCGTCTCTCCAGCACCCGTCAGGAAACCGGACGCTTTAAAGCGCTGCGCGTCTCCGGCCAGACCTGGGGCCTGTTCTTCGAACGCCTGAACGTGTCGGTACAGAAGCTGGAAAACGCCATCGAGTTCTACGGCGCGATTTCACACAACAAGCTGCACGGTCTGTCGGTGCAGGTGGAAACCAACCACGTTAAGCTCCCGCAGGTGGTGGACGGCTTTGCCAGCGAAGGGATTATTCAGTTCTTCTTTGAAGAGTCGGGCGATGATGCCGGGTTCAACATCTACATTCTGGATGAAACCAACCGCGCCGAGGTGTATCACCACTGTGAAGGCAGTAAAGAGGAGCTGGTGCGCGACGTCAGCCGCTTCTACTCCTCTTCGCATGACCGTTTCACCTACGGCTCAAGCTTTATCAACTTTAACCTGCCGCAGTTCTACCAGATTGTGAACGTCGACGGTCGTACGCAGGTGATCCCGTTCCGCACCCAGGCCGTAACGCCTGCCGCACCTGCCAATCAGGACACCGCGCCGCTGCTGCAACAGTATTTCTCCTGAGCCTTTTCGCTCGCCCGGTGGCGGCTACGCCTTACCGGGCCTACAACAGCTCGAACCCGTAGGCCGGGTAAGCGCAGCGCCACCCGGCACCAAAACTATCTGAAACTCACAGCCTCACCCGCCTGCGCGGTCGCCGCCTGTTCCAGCAGATCCCAGAACGGTACGCCGCTGCGGTCGCAAACCCATTCCCCGTCCTTCAGATCGAAATGATAGCCGCCCTGTTTCGCGGCCAGCCACACCTGGTGAAGCGGCTCCTGGCGGTTAATAATAATTTTGCTGCCATTTTCGAAGCTCAGGGTCAGAATGCCGCCGTTGATTTCACAATCGATATCGCTGTCGCCATCCCAGTCGTCAAGACGCTCTTCGATGGTCATCCACAGGTTGTCGGCAAGGCGATGGAATTCACTGTCGTTCATGGTTTTGTTCCTGTTTTTCGTGATGCCGGCAGTATAACCCTAAATAATTCCCGTTGCAGGAAAGCGGCAAACTCTTGCTTTTGTGTCTTCTCCTGCGATGATAGAAACAGATTTGAACTTACGGGCAACTTTATAATGAAAAACGCTTTCCGAACGCTTGCCGTTCTCATCACGCTGTTTAGCCTGACTGGCTGCGGACTGAAGGGACCACTGTACTTCCCACCGGCGGATAAAACCGCGCCGCCGCCGACGAAACCCGCGCAAAGCGGCATTGAGTCTACCACGCCAAATACTAACGATCGTGGCGACAACGGTGGCCCGACTCAGGTTAATCTCTGACGACAACGTTCTGTACCCGCGCAATGGAGCAAATGATGCAGTTCTCTAAAATGCATGGCCTTGGCAACGATTTTATGGTCGTCGACGCGGTAACGCAGAATGTGTTTTTCTCCCCGGAACTGATCCGTCGCCTGGCGGATCGGCATCTGGGCGTGGGGTTCGATCAGCTGCTGGTGGTCGAGCCACCGTACGATCCCGACCTCGATTTCCACTACCGTATTTTTAACGCGGACGGCAGCGAAGTTAACCAGTGCGGCAACGGCGCGCGCTGTTTTGCCCGCTTTGTCCGTCTGAAAGGGCTGACCAACAAGCGTGATATTCGCGTCAGCACGGCCAATGGTCGCATGGTGCTCAGCGTCACCGATGATGAGCTGGTGCGTGTGAACATGGGCGAGCCTAACTTCGAGCCCTCCGTCGTGCCGTTTCGCGCAAACAAAGCGGAAAAGACCTATATTATGCGGGCGGCCGAGCAGACAGTATTGTGCGGCGTCGTCTCAATGGGTAACCCACACTGCGTGATTCAGGTTGATGATGTGGAAACCGCGGCGGTCGAAACGCTCGGCCCGGTGCTGGAAAGCCACGAACGTTTCCCGGAGCGCGCGAACATCGGTTTTATGCAGGTGGTGAAGCGCGAGCACATTCGTCTGCGGGTTTATGAGCGCGGCGCGGGCGAGACTCAGGCCTGCGGAAGCGGAGCCTGTGCGGCAGTGGCCGTGGGCATCTCCCAGGGGTTACTGGCAGAAGAGGTTCGCGTGGAATTACCGGGCGGTCGGCTTGATATCGCCTGGAAAGGACCGGGTCATCCACTGTATATGACTGGCCCGGCGGCACATGTCTATGACGGGTTTATCCATCTATGAAACAACCAGGGGAAGAACTGCAGGAAACAGTGACGGAGCTGGACGACAGAGCTGTTGTTGATTATCTGCTGCGCAATCCTGAGTTTTTTATTCGCAATGCACGCGTCGTCGAAGAGATGCGCGTGCCGCATCCGGTTCGCGGGACCGTGTCGCTGGTCGAATGGCACATGGCGCGCTCGCGCAACCACATCAATCAGCTTGAAGAGAATATGACGCTGCTGATGGAGCAGGCCAGCAACAACGAAAGCCTGTTCTATCGTCTGCTGCATCTGCAGGCGCGTCTGGCGTCGGCGCACAGTCTTGACGAGTTCCTCAGCCGCTTCCACCGCTGGGCTCGCGAGCTGGGGCTGGCGGGCGCAACGATTCGGCTTTTCCCTGACCGCTGGCGCATTGGTGCACCGTCGGGGTTCACCCATCTGGCTCTCAGCCGTCAGGCGTTTGAACCGCTGCGCATTCAGCGTCTGGGCCATGAGCACCACTATCTGGGGCCGCTGAACGGGCCTGAGCTGCTGGTGGTGTTACCGGAAGCCAAAGCGATTGGCTCGGTGGCGATGTCGCTGATGGGGCGCGATGGCGATCTGGGTGTCATGTTATTTACCAGCCGCGATGCGCATCACTATGAGCAGGGGCAAGCGACGCACCTGCTGCAGGAGATCGCCCTGATGCTGCCCGAGCTGCTGGAGCGCTGGATTGAGCGCGTATGACGGACGGACTGCTCGCCACTGACGTCTCGCGCTTTCTGCGCTATCTGGGCGTGGAGCGTCAGCTTAGCCCCATTACCCTGCTCAACTACCAGCGTCAGCTTGATGCCATCATGCAGATCGCCGACGAAATCGGCCTGAAAAGCTGGCAACAATGTGACGCTGCGACGGTACGCGGGTTCGTCGTGCGTAGCCGTAAAAAAAATCTCAGCCCGGCAAGCCTGGCGCTCAGGCTCTCAGCGCTGCGCAGTTTCTTCGACTGGCTGGTCAGCCAGGGGGGCTTAAAAGCCAACCCGGCAAAGGGGATCGCCACGCCGAAAGCGCCGCGCCATCTGCCTAAAAATATCGACGTTGACGACGTAAACCGCCTGCTGGATATCGACCTTAACGATCCGCTCGCCGTGCGCGACCGCGCGATGCTGGAGGTGATGTACGGTGCCGGGCTACGTCTGTCCGAGCTGGTTAATCTTGATATCAAACACCTCGATCTTGAGTCCGGTGAAGTGTGGGTGATGGGCAAGGGCAGCAAAGAGCGCCGCCTGCCGATTGGCCGCAATGCGGTTTCCTGGATTGAGCACTGGCTTGACCTGCGCGGGCTGTTTGGCAGCGAAGAGGATGCGCTGTTCCTGTCGAAGCTTGGCAAACGGATCTCGGCGCGTAACGTCCAGAAGCGCTTTGCGGAGTGGGGCATTAAGCAGGGGCTGAACAGCCACGTTCATCCGCACAAGCTGCGCCACTCCTTTGCGACACACATGCTTGAGTCGAGCGGCGATCTGCGCGGCGTGCAGGAACTGCTTGGCCACGCGAATCTGTCGACCACTCAAATCTATACCCACTTAGACTTCCAACACCTTGCCTCGGTGTATGACGCGGCGCATCCACGCGCCAAACGGGGGAAATAATGCGTTTTTACCGCCCACTCGGTCAGATCTCAGCCCTGACGTTTGACCTTGATGACACCCTTTATGACAACCGCGAGGTGATCCTGCGTACCGAGCAGGAGTCGCTGGCGTTTGTGCAGAACTACCATCCCGCGCTGAAAGCGATACAGAACAAGGACTTTCAGAAGCTCCGTCAGTCCCTGCGGGAAACAGAGCCGGACATTTACCACGACGTGACCGAATGGCGTCGTCGTGCGGTCGAGCAGGCGATGCTCAATGCCGGCCTGAGCGCGCAGGATGCGGCCATCGGTGCCGAAGCGGCCATGGAAAACTTTGCCAAATGGCGCAGCCGTATCGACGTGCCGCAGGAGACCCACGACACGCTGGCGAAGCTTGCCGAGAAGTGGCCGCTGGTGGCCATCACCAACGGCAATGCCCAGCCCGAGCTGTTTGGCCTCAGCGATTACTTTGAATTTGTGCTGCGCGCGGGCCCGCACGGGCGCGCGAAGCCGTTTAATGATATGTACCATCTGGCGGCGGATAAGCTTAACCTGCCGCTGGGTAGCATTCTGCACGTGGGGGATGACCTGACCACGGACGTGGCCGGTGCTATTCGCTGCGGGATGCAGGCCTGCTGGATCAAGCCTGAAAATGCGGAGCTGATGACCGCAACCGACAGCCGTCTTCTGCCGCACGTGGAAATTTCACGGTTGGCATCCCTCACGACGCTGATATAATCACCAGTAATATTGTATAAATTACCAGGGGTTTGCAGTTGTAGGCCCGGTAAGCGAAGCGCCCCCGGGCGCTTCGCTGTGTTCCTGAATACTATGTGACGGTGCCAATGGACGTTTCTTACCTGCTCGACAGCCTTAATGACAAACAGCGTGACGCGGTTGCCGCCTCGCGCACCAACATGCTGGTGCTGGCTGGGGCGGGCAGTGGTAAGACGCGCGTGCTGGTTCACCGTATCGCCTGGCTGCAGAGCGTGGAGAACTGCTCCCCGTACTCCATCATGGCGGTGACGTTCACCAACAAGGCGGCGGCAGAGATGCGCCACCGTATCGCCCAACTGATGGGCACCAGCCAGGGCGGCATGTGGGTTGGCACCTTCCACGGCCTGGCGCACCGCCTGCTGCGCGCGCACCATATGGACGCCAACCTGCCGCAGGATTTCCAGATCCTCGACAGCGAAGACCAGCTCCGCTTGCTGAAGCGCCTGATCAAGGCGATGAACCTCGACGAGAAGCAGTGGCCGCCGCGTCAGGCGATGTGGTACATCAACGGCCAGAAGGACGAGGGGCTGCGCCCGCACCACATTCAGAGCTTCGGCAACCCGGTCGAGCAGACCTGGCAGAACGTCTACAAGGCCTATCAGGAAGCGTGCGATCGCGCCGGTCTGGTGGATTTTGCCGAGCTGCTGCTGCGCGCCCACGAGCTGTGGCTCAACAAGCCGCACATCCTGCAGCACTACCGTGAACGCTTCACCAATATCCTGGTGGACGAGTTCCAGGATACCAACAACATTCAGTACGCGTGGATCCGCCTGCTGGCCGGTGATACCGGCAAGGTGATGATCGTGGGCGATGATGACCAGTCGATCTACGGCTGGCGCGGGGCGCAGGTAGAAAATATCCAGCGCTTCCTCAACGATTTCCCCGGCGCGGAAACCATCCGTCTGGAGCAGAACTACCGTTCAACCAGCAACATCCTGAGCGCGGCCAACGCCCTGATTGAAAACAACAACGGGCGTCTGGGTAAAAAGCTGTGGACCGACGGCGTCGACGGCGAACCGATTTCGATTTACTGCGCCTTCAACGAGCTCGACGAAGCCCGCTTCGTGGTGAACCGCATCAAAACCTGGCAAGACAACGGCGGCGCGCTGGAGCAGTGCGCCATTCTCTACCGCAGCAACGCCCAGTCGCGCGTGCTGGAAGAGGCGCTGCTGCAGGTGAGCATGCCGTACCGCATTTATGGCGGCATGCGATTCTTCGAACGTCAGGAAATCAAAGATGCGCTGTCGTATCTGCGCCTCATTGCGAACCGTAACGACGACGCGGCGTTTGAACGCGTGGTCAACACGCCGACCCGCGGGATTGGCGACCGCACGCTGGACGTGGTGCGTCAGGCCTCGCGCGATCGCCAGCTGACGCTGTGGCAGGCGTGCCGCGAGCTGCTGCAGGAAAAAGCCCTCGCCGGGCGTGCCGCCAGCGCATTACAGCGCTTCCTCGAGCTGATTGACGCCCTGGCGCAGGAAACTGCCGACATGCCGCTGCACGTGCAGACCGACCGGGTGATTAAAGACTCCGGCCTGAGAACCATGTACGAGCAGGAGAAAGGCGAGAAGGGCCAGACCCGTATTGAGAACTTAGAGGAACTGGTCACGGCAACGCGCCAGTTCAGCTACAACGAAGAAGACGAAGACCTGATGCCGCTGCAGGCGTTCCTGTCCCACGCTGCGCTGGAAGCGGGAGAAGGGCAGGCGGACACCTGGCAGGATGCGGTTCAGCTGATGACCCTGCACTCCGCCAAAGGCCTGGAGTTCCCGCAGGTGTTTATCGTCGGGATGGAGGAGGGGATGTTCCCGAGCCAGATGTCGCTGGATGAAGGCGGACGTCTGGAAGAGGAACGTCGTCTGGCCTACGTGGGCGTGACGCGCGCGATGCAAAAGCTGACGCTAACCTACGCCGAAACCCGACGTCTGTACGGTAAAGAGGTCTATCACCGTCCGTCGCGCTTTATCGGCGAACTGCCGGAGGAGTGCGTGGAAGAGGTGCGTCTGCGGGCGAGCATCAGCCGTCCGGTCAGCCATCAGCGCATGGGCTCGCCGATTGCGGAAACCGATACCGGCTACAAGCTGGGCCAGCGCGTGCGCCATTCGAAGTTTGGCGAAGGCACCATTGTGAATCTGGAAGGCAGCGGCGAACACAGCCGTCTGCAGGTGGCGTTCCAGGGGCAGGGGATCAAATGGCTGGTGGCGGCCTATGCGAAGCTGGAAACAGTCTAACATTCAGAAAAATATCATTATTTTGTAATAATCTGCTAGCCTCATACATTGAAGGTCAATTAATGCCCTTCAGCGTTCCGTTGCGTGTTGACGCCACAGTTATAGCTGGCGTAACATGCGCGCACGATTACGCTAAGAGGACATTCGCCTTGGACACACCCAGTAGATACTGGCTCAATTCCCTGTCATCCAGGAACAACTCCTAAGGCTATCTCCTCTTGCTGATGGCCTTAGTGGTTGTCAGCGACCTGCATTATTCCCGTCGCGCTGAGTCAGGCTGTTTAATGGTCTGAAACCCAATTTGTTTCTGTGTGCCCACCGAACTGTCCGATATTTTTTGCATTGGGAGTCCCGGTCATGTTGAGCGCATTTCAACTCGAAAATAACCGACTGACTCGGCTTGAAGCCGAAGAGTCACAGCCCCTCATTGATGCTGTATGGGTGGATCTGGTCGAGCCGGACGACGATGAGCGCCTTCGCGTACAATCTGAGCTGGGGCAAAGCCTGGCAACCCGCCCGGAACTGGAAGACATCGAAGCATCCGCGCGTTTTTTTGAAGACGAAGACGGCCTGCACATTCACTCCTTCTTCTTCTTTGAAGATGCGGAAGACCACGCGGGTAACTCCACCGTGGCGTTTACCATTCGCGACGGCCGTCTGTTTACCCTGCGCGAGCGTGAGCTGCCGGCATTCCGCCTTTACCGTATGCGCGCCCGCAGCCAGGCAATGGTGGACGGTAACGCTTACGAGCTGCTGCTCGATCTGTTCGAGACCAAAATTGAACAGCTGGCGGACGAAATTGAAAACATCTATAGCGATCTGGAAAAGCTTAGCCGCGTGATCATGGAAGGCCATCAGGGCGATGAATACGACGAAGCGCTCTCCACGCTGGCGGAGCTGGAAGATATCGGCTGGAAGGTGCGCTTGTGTCTGATGGATACCCAGCGCGCGCTGAACTTCCTGGTGCGCAAGGCGCGTCTGCCGGGCGGTCAGCTGGAGCAGGCGCGTGAGATCTTACGAGATATCGAATCCCTGCTGCCGCACAACGAATCCCTGTTCCAGAAGGTCAACTTCCTGATGCAGGCGGCGATGGGCTTTATCAACATCGAGCAGAACCGCATCATCAAGATCTTCTCGGTGGTGTCCGTAGTGTTCCTGCCGCCGACGCTGGTGGCATCCAGCTACGGGATGAACTTTGAGTTTATGCCGGAGCTGAAGTGGAGCTTTGGCTACCCGGGGGCGATTATCTTTATGATCCTCGCCGGGCTGGCGCCGTACTTGTACTTTAAGCGTCGTAACTGGCTGTAAGAGCAAGGCGAATTCCCTCTCCCTGTGGGAGAGGGTTAGGATGAGGGCAACATCACAAACCTTTGCGCACCCTGCGTTGGGTATAAATTGCGTCGGCGACGAAAATCGCCAGCGCCACCCAGATAAAGGCGAACGTCACCATTTTATCCGCCCCCGGCACCTCACCGTAAAACACCACCGCCAGCAGGAACATCAGCGTCGGACCAATGTACTGGAAGAAGCCCAGCGTGGAGAGACGCAGACGCGTCGCTGCACCGGTGAAGCACAGCAGAGGAATAGTGGTCACCACGCCCGCCGCCATCAGCATCAGATTCAGCGACCACGGGTTGCTGCCCATATGGCTGGTGGCGCTGTCGGCGATGCCGAAGAGATAAATCGCCGCCACGGGCAGCAGCCACAGAGTTTCAAACAGCATCCCCGTCTGTGCTTCCACCGCAATTTTCTTACGCACCAGGCCGTAGAACGCAAAGCTGAACGCCAGGCCGAGGGCAATAATCGGCAGCGAGCCGAAGGTCCAGAGCTGCACCAGTACGCCGCAGAAGGCCAGAATCACCGCCACCCACTGCATCCGGCGGAAGCGCTCACCTAGGAAAATCATCCCCAGCACGATATTCACCAGCGGGTTAATGAAGTACCCCAGGCTCGCTTCGAGCATGTGATGGTTATTCACCGCCCAGATAAACAGCAGCCAGTTGCCGCCAATCAGCACCGCTGAGAGCGCCAGCAGGAAGATCTTTTTAGGGGTTTTAAACAGCGTTTTGACGCCCGACCACTGACGGCTGAGGCTCATCAGCGCAATCATAAAGAAGAATGACCAGATAACGCGGTGAGTCAGGATCTCATCGGCCGGAACGTAGGCGATAAGTTTGAAATACGCCGGGGCGATACCCCAAATAAAATAAGCGGCAAGGGCGAGTAAAACGCCCTGCCGCGTCTGTTTAGCATCCATCGGGAAAATCCGTTACAAAAAAGTGAATTAATTTTACCCGATTTTGCCGCCTCAACCCACCATATAAGTGGCGGTTGCGCTGGCGATATACACCTGTTCTTCGTTGTGTAATTCAACGCGCGCCACGGCAACTTTATTTCCCGCGCGCAGCAGGCTGCTGGTACAGGTAAAGCGATTTCCGCGCCCCGGGCGAAGATAGTCGACGCGCAAATCAATGGTGCCCATGCGCGCCAGACGCTGGCGGAGTTCGTCTTCGTTGATGGTGTCATGGCGGGTCAGCGTGCTGCCCACGCAGACCAGACCTGCCGCCACGTCCAGCGCGGAGGCAATCACGCCGCCGTGCAAAATGCTTTGCGCCCAGTTACCTACCATCATCGGCTGGTTGTTGAAGCTCAGCTGGGCAAAGTCTTTCTCGTAACGCTCCAGCTCCAGTCCCAGCGCGCGGTTAAACGGCATATGGTAAACAAAAATCTCGCCCACGAGTTTTAACACTTCTTCGGCGGTAAGCATGGCTGACATGAGGCATCACATCCTTATTGTTAACGAAATGTTGATTTTATGCCTCGGCAACAAGGAATTCCACTTTCAGAAACGAGGATGCAGCAGTTGTCGCAGAAGTCTGTAGAATGTTCGCCACATAACTATTCAGCTAATTTTACTCTTTTGCAGGAGAACACCACCGATGCGGACGTATCTGGCCTGGTTACTGGCGGCGGTTGCGCTGCCCCTCACAGCATATGCGCAGGAAGCGACGATCAAAGAGGTGCATGATAAACCTGCCGTTCACGGTAGCATTATCGCGAACCTTCTTCAGGAGCATGACAATCCGTTCACGCTCTATCCGTATGACACCAACTACGTGATTTATACCCAGACCAGCGATCTCAACAAAGAGGCGATAAGCTCCTATAACTGGTCTGATAATGCGCGTAAAGATGAGGTGAAGTTCCAGCTCAGCCTCGCGTTCCCGTTCTGGCGCGGTATTCTGGGGCCGAACTCGGTGCTCGGGGCGTCTTACACGCAGAAATCCTGGTGGCAGCTCTCTAACAGCGGAGAGTCCTCACCGTTCCGTGAAACCAACTATGAGCCGCAGCTGTTCCTCGGTTTTGCAACGGATTATGAGTTTGCGGGCTGGACGCTGCGTGACGTCGAAGTGGGCTTTAACCACGATTCCAACGGTCGCTCTGACCCGACATCCCGCAGCTGGAACCGCGCCTATACGCGTCTGATGGCGCAGAACGGTAACTGGATGGTGGAAGTGAAGCCGTGGTATGTGGTGGGCGAAACCGATGACAACCCGGATATCACCAAATATATGGGCTACTACCAGCTCAAAGTCGGCTATCAGTTGGGTGATGCCGTGCTCAGCGCCAAAGGCCAGTACAACTGGAACACCGGCTACGGCGGTGCGGAAGTGGGCTTAAGCTATCCAATGACGAAGCATGTCCGCATCTATACTCAGGTGTACAGCGGTTACGGCGAGTCGCTTATCGATTACAACTTCAACCAGACCCGCGTCGGCGTGGGCGTGATGCTGAACGATATTCTCTAGGCTGTTCGAATGTTTTTGCGTTAAACGTTGAAGTTTCTCTCTCAGGCGCTGAAAATAGCGCCTGTTTCATTTCTGGCATATGGGGTTAACGTGGCGCAGGCGGAAGTATTGAATCAGGAGTCGCTGGCTAAACAGGTTTTGCATGAAACCTTTGGCTACCAGCAGTTCCGCCCTGGCCAGGAAACCATCATTGAAACGGTGCTGGAAGGTCGTGATTGCCTGGTGGTGATGCCGACCGGTGGCGGCAAGTCCCTCTGTTATCAGGTGCCCGCGCTGGTGCTTAACGGCCTGACGGTCGTGGTATCCCCCCTTATTTCTCTGATGAAAGACCAGGTTGACCAGCTGCTCGCCAACGGCGTGGCGGCAGCCTGTCTTAACTCCACGCAAACCCGGGAGCAGCAGCAAGAGGTGATGGCCGGGTGTCGTACCGGGCAGATCCGCCTGCTGTATATCGCCCCGGAACGCCTGATGCTGGATAACTTCCTCGATCATCTTGCGCACTGGAACCCGGTCCTGCTGGCGGTGGATGAAGCGCACTGTATCTCCCAGTGGGGACACGATTTCCGCCCGGAATACGCTGCCCTCGGCCAGCTGCGCCAGCGCTTCCCCGAGCTGCCGTTTATGGCGCTTACCGCCACGGCGGATGACACCACGCGGCTGGATATCGTTCGCCTGCTCGGGCTGAACGACCCCTATATTCAGGTCAGCAGCTTCGACCGCCCCAACATCCGCTATATGCTGATGGAAAAGTTCAAGCCGCTGGATCAGCTTCTGCGCTACGTGCAGGAGCAGCGCGGCAAGTCTGGTATCATCTACTGCAACAGTCGTGCGAAGGTGGAAGACACCGCCGCGCGTCTGCAAAACCGCGGCTTTAGCGCCGCCGCGTATCACGCCGGATTAGAGAACCACATCCGCGCCGACGTGCAGGAGAAATTCCAGCGTGATGACCTGCAAATTGTGGTGGCGACGGTGGCGTTCGGGATGGGGATCAACAAGCCAAACGTGCGCTTTGTGGTGCATTTCGACATCCCGCGCAATATCGAATCCTACTATCAGGAAACCGGCCGTGCCGGGCGTGACGGCCTGCCTGCGGAAGCGATGCTGTTTTACGATCCGGCCGATATGGCGTGGCTGCGCCGCTGTCTGGAAGAGAAGCCACAGGGGCAGCTGCAGGATATCGAGCGCCACAAGCTCAACGCGATGGGGGCGTTTGCCGAAGCGCAAACCTGCCGTCGTCTGGTTCTGCTCAACTACTTTGGTGAAGGGCGACAGGAGCCGTGCGGCAACTGCGATATCTGCCTCGATCCGCCAAAGCAGTACGATGGCCTGATGGACGCGCGTAAGGCGCTCTCGACCATTTACCGTGTGAATCAACGCTTCGGGATGGGCTACGTGGTGGAAGTGCTGCGCGGCGCGAATAACCAGCGTATCCGCGATATGGGGCATGACAAGCTGCCGGTCTACGGTATTGGCAAGGAGCAGAGCCACGAGCACTGGGTGAGTATCATTCGCCAGCTCATTCACCTCGGCTTTGCCACGCAGAACATTGCCCAGCATTCCGCCCTGCAGCTGACCGAGGCGGCGCGTCCGGTCCTGCGCGGTGACGTTGAACTCAAGCTCGCCGTGCCGCGCGTCATCGCCCTGAAGCCACGCGTGATGCAGAAATCCTACGGCGGCAACTACGACCGCAAGCTGTTCGCCAAACTGCGCAAGCTGCGTAAAGCCATCGCCGACGAAGAAAACATCCCGCCTTACGTGGTGTTCAACGACGCGACGCTGATTGAGATGGCCGAGCAGATGCCGCTCAGCGCCAGCGAGATGCTCAGCGTCAACGGCGTGGGAACACGCAAGCTGGAGCGCTTCGGTAAAGAGTTTATGGCGCTCATCCGCTCTCACGCCGATGGTGATGATGAAGAGTAGTCAGCCGGGCAAAAAAGTGCCAGGATGATGACTCACTGAATTATTTCCCCGCGAGCGAATTATGTTAATGCTATTTCTCACCGTGGCGTTAGTGCACATCGTTGCGCTGATGAGCCCCGGCCCGGACTTTTTCTTCGTATCACAAACGGCCGTCAGCCGCTCCCGCAAGGAGGCGATGATGGGCGTGCTCGGTATCACCATGGGCGTTATGGTCTGGGCGGCCGTTGCGCTGCTCGGTCTGAACCTTATCCTGGCGAAGATGGCCTGGCTGCATAACATCATTATGGTCGGCGGCGGGCTTTACCTGTGCTGGATGGGCTACCAGATGCTGCGCGGGGCGCTGAAGAAAGAAGAGAAAAAACCGGAAGAGCCAAAAGTGGAGCTGGCAACGGGCGGCCGCAGCTTTGTAAAAGGGCTGCTGACTAATCTGGCGAACCCAAAAGCGATTATCTATTTCGGATCGGTGTTCTCGCTGTTTGTTGGCGATAGCGTCGGTGCGGGCGCACGCTGGGGCATCTTCCTGCTGATCGTCGTTGAAACCTTTGCCTGGTTTACCATCGTAGCCAGCCTGTTCGCCTTACCGGCGATGCGCCGCGGCTACCAGCGTATCGCGAAGTGGATTGACGGCTTCGCCGGCGCACTGTTCGCCGGCTTCGGCATTCATCTCATCATTTCTCGCTAAGCATGACGCGCTGACGCAAGCAGCGCGCCAACCAGCATAAACAGTGAGCCAAAGACTTTATTCAGGGCCTTCATCTGCTTAGGCCCTTTAATCCACGCCGCAATTCGCTGCGCCAGCGTCGCGTAACCAATCATCACGATGATATCGACGATAATGGTGGTCGCGCCCAGCACCACGTACTGCATCACCTGCGGCTGGTGCGGCACGATAAACTGTGGGAACAGCGCGGCAAGGAAAACGATGCTCTTCGGGTTGGTCAGGTTGACGAACACCGCGCGCTTAAACAGATGGCCGCGGTTTTGCGTCTGAGCGAGCGTATTGAGGTTGATGGAGCCTGCCGCGCGCCACTGCTGGATGCCGAGCCAAATGAGATACGCTGCCCCGGCCCATTTCAGCACCTCAAAGGCCAGCACGGAGCGGGAGAACAGGGTTCCCAGACCGATCCCGACCAGCACAATATGAATGCCCAGCCCGGTCTGCAAACCGGCAATCGACGCCGCCGCACCGCGGTAGCCGTGGTTGATGGAGGTAGTCATGGTGTTAATAGCACCCGAACCCGGAGAAAGGCTGAGGATAATGGATGTCAGCAGGTAGGCGAACCACCATTCGAAGGTCATTTGAAACTCCCGAACCGTCTATTTTTATGCCACAATACGCTATTATTGAGTCATTTTGTGACCGGTGACGAAAAAAACGATATTCCCTGGATTACGTGAGTGGAAACCCAATGTTTCAGCAGAAAAAGGACTGGGAAACACGAGAAAACGCTTTTGCTGCTTTCTCTATGGGGCCGCTGACCGATTTCTGGCGGCAGCGTGAGGAAGATGAGTTTACGGGCGTCGGGGGCATCCCGGTGCGTTTCGTTCGTTTCCGAAATGAAAAAAATGACCGGGTGATTGTGGTCTGCCCTGGGCGTATTGAAAGCTACGTTAAATACGCCGAGCTGGCCTATGACCTGGTCCATATGGGGTTCGATGTCCTGATCATCGACCATCGTGGGCAGGGGCTGTCCGGACGTATGCTACCGGACACGCACCGTGGGCACGTCGATCGCTTCAGCGATTACGTCGACGATTTTGCCGCGTTCTGGCAGCAGGACGTACAGCCCGGTCCCTGGCGCAAACGGTATATCCTTGCGCACTCGATGGGCGGCGCCATTTCGACGCTGTTTTTGCAGCGTTACGCGCACCAGTGCGACGCTATTGCGCTCACCGCGCCGATGTACGGTATCGTCATCCGTTTTCCTGACTGGATGGTGCGTCATCTTCTCGACTGGGCTGAGGGCCATCAGCGCATTCGTGAAGGTTACGCCATAGGCACAGGACGCTGGCGCGCGCTGCCGTTCGCCATCAACGTCTTAACCCACAGCCGGCAGCGTTATCGCCGCAACCTGCGCTTTTATGCCGATGAACCGCGCTTGCGCGTCGGCGGCCCGACCTGGCACTGGGTGCGGGAGGGTATTATGGCCGGTGAGCAGGTGCTGGCGGGCGTAGGCAATGATGACACGCCGACGCTTCTGATTCAGGCGGAAGAAGAGCGTGTGGTGGATAACCGCATGCATGACCGCTATTGTGAACTGCGCGCTGCTGCCGGTCACCCTTGTGAAGGGGGTAAACCGCTGGTCATTAACGGCGCGTTCCATGAGATCCTTTTTGAAAAGGACGCTATGCGCTCAGTCGCGCTCAACGCCATTGTTGAATTTTTCAACAGGCATAATTGATTCTTGTTTTCCACCAGAGGTTGAAATCCCTATGTATCAGGTTGTTGCATCTGATTTAGATGGCACGCTGCTTTCCCCCGACCACACCCTGTCGCCTTACGCGAAAGAGACCTTAAAACTCCTGACTGCCCGTGGCGTGAACTTTGTGTTCGCCACCGGCCGCCACCACGTGGACGTGGGGCAGATCCGCGATAATCTTGAGATCAAATCGTACATGATCACCTCCAACGGTGCGCGCGTGCATGATACCGACGGCAACCTGATCTTTACCCACAATCTGGATCGCGATATCGCCGCCGATCTGTTTGGCGTGGTGCATAACAACCCGGCTATCGTCACGAACGTTTACCGCGACGACGACTGGTTTATGAACCGCCACCGCCCGGATGAAATGCGTTTCTTCAAGGAAGCGGTGTTTAACTACTCCCTTTACGAGCCGGGCCTGCTGGAGCCGGAAGGGATCAGCAAGGTGTTCTTCACCTGCGACAGCCACGAAGAGCTGCTCCCGCTGGAACAGGCGATCAACGCTCGCTGGGGCGATCGCGTCAACGTGAGCTTCTCGACCCTGACCTGTCTTGAAGTGATGGCGGGTGGCGTCTCCAAAGGTCACGCGCTGGAAGCGGTAGCGAAACGTCTGGGCTTCGGGCTGAAAGACTGTATCGCCTTCGGTGACGGCATGAACGACGCCGAGATGCTTTCTATGGCAGGCAAGGGTTGCATCATGGAAAACGCGCACCAGCGTCTGAAAGATCTGCACCCTGAGCTGGAAGTGATTGGTTCTAACGCTGACAACGCGGTACCGAAGTATCTGCGCAAACTGTTCCTTGAATAATCTTCATTTGGTTGTTTATTGCTCAGTTGTCAACTGAAGAGTTCGCTACAATGCCTGTCCTTCTTTCTGAGAGACAAGCATTGTGGCGCTACTCATTATCACCACTATCCTGTGGGCCTTCTCCTTTAGCCTGATTGGCGAATACCTTGCCGGTTCGGTCGACAGCTACTTCTCGGTGCTGATGCGCGTGGGGCTGGCGGCGCTGGTTTTCCTGCCGTTTCTACGCACGCGCGGGCAATCGCTGAAAACGATTGTGCTTTATATGCTGGTAGGGGCGATGCAGCTCGGCATCATGTATCTGTTCAGCTTCCGGGCCTACATCTACCTGTCCGTCTCCGAATTCCTGCTCTTTACCGTTCTGACGCCGCTCTATATTACGCTGATTTACGACCTGCTCAGCAGACGCCGTCTGCGCTGGGGATACCTGCTGAGCGCGGCGCTGGCGGTGATCGGCGCGGCGATTATTCGCTATGACAAAGTCAGCGATCACTTCTGGACCGGGCTGATGTTCGTCCAGCTCGCCAACATCAGTTTTGCCATCGGTATGGTGGGCTACAAACGCCTGATGGAAACCCGTCCGATGCCGCAGCATAACGCGTTTGCGTGGTTCTATATGGGCGCCGCGATTGTCGCGGTGGCGGCGTGGTTTATGCTCGGTAACCCGCAAAAACTGCCGACCACCACCGTGCAGTGGGGTGTTCTGGTCTGGCTGGGCGTAGTGGCGTCAGGGTTGGGATACTTCATGTGGAACTACGGCGCTACGCAGGTAGACGCCGGTACGCTGGGGATCATGAACAACGTGCATGTCCCGGCAGGGCTGCTGGTCAACCTCGCTATCTGGCAGCAACAGCCGCACTGGCCGAGCTTCCTTATTGGGGGAGCGGTGATCCTGGCTTCGCTGTGGGTCCATCGCCGATGGGTCGCTCCGCGCTCCGCACAAACGGAAGATGGTCGCACGCGTGGTTCCGCGCTGAGCGAATAAACGCCTCCGTAATCGGCTGACGCTGCTCGCCATCGCGCACGGCGGCGTACAGTCGGCTCCACAGTCCTTCACCCAGGGTTTTGGTCACCACCAGACCCTGGCGTTCAAAACTCTCCACCACCCAGTGCGGCAGCGCCGCGATACCCATTCTGGCCGCCACCATCTGAATCAGCAGCAGCGTGTTATCCACGCTTTTCAGCTGCGGGCTAATGCCCGCAGGCTGCAGGAAGTGGCGCCAGATATCCAGGCGGCTGCGCTGGACCGGATAAATCAGCAGCGTTTCTGTCGCCAGGTCTTCCGGCGTGATGCGCGTTTTGGCGGCTAGCGGGTGGTCCGGCGCCAGCACCAGGCGTACTTCATAATCAAACATCGGCGAATAGTGCAGGCCGCTGCGCGGCAGGATGTCAGAGGTCATGACCAGATCCAGCTCGCCCTGCTGCAGCGACGGCTGCGGGTCGAACGTCACGCCGGATTTGAAGTCCATCTCTACCTGCGGCCACTTCTGGCGGAAGTTCTCAAGCGCGGGGGTCAGCCACTGAATACAGCTGTGGCACTCGATGGCGATACGCAGCCTGGTCTGCTGCGGCTCGTTACACGCCTGCAGCGCGCTGGCGATCTGCGGCAGCACCTGATTCGCCAGCTGAAGAAGAATTTCACCCTGCGGCGTAAAGCGTAGCGGCTGGCTCTTGCGCACAAAAAGACGGAAGCCGAGGCGTTGTTCCAGATCGCTGAACTGGTGAGAAAGGGCGGACTGGGTCTGGTGCAGCGTGGCCGCAGCCGCCGCGAGCGAACCGCAGTTCCGCAACGCTTGTAGCGTTTTCAGGTGTTTAATCTCGATCATGAAAGTCCTTCACTTCGCCATGAACATATTGCGCTTGAGTAATATACAGTACCTGCCAATTATAGAAGTGTAAACATCTGGACGTCTAAATAACGAATTTCTACAAGGGGTATACCATGACAATCCGCAATCACACTCTCGGTTTCCCTCGCGTTGGCCTGCGTCGCGAGCTGAAAAAAGCGCAAGAAAGCTACTGGGCGGGTAACGCCACCCGTGAAGAACTGCTGGCGGTGGGGCGCGAGCTGCGCGCCCGCCACTGGGATCAGCAAAAACAGGCGGGCATTGACCTGCTGCCGGTGGGCGATTTCGCCTGGTACGACCATGTTCTGACGACAAGCCTGCTGCTTGGCAACGTGCCGGCTCGTCATCAGAACAAAGATGGATCGGTAGATATCGATACTCTGTTCCGCATCGGCCGTGGCCGCGCGCCAACGGGGGAGCCAGCGGCAGCGGCGGAAATGACCAAGTGGTTTAACACCAACTATCACTATATGGTGCCGGAGTTTGTCAAAGGCCAGCAGTTCAGGCTGACCTGGACGCAGCTTCTGGACGAAGTGGATGAAGCGCTGGCGCTGGGCCACCAGGTGAAGCCGGTGCTGCTTGGGCCGGTAACGTACCTGTGGCTGGGCAAAGTAAAGGGCGAGCCGTTTGACCGACTCAGCCTGCTGAAGGATATTCTGCCGGTCTATAAACAGGTGCTGATTGAGCTGGGCAAGCGCGGCATTCAGTGGGTGCAAATCGACGAGCCAGCGCTGGTGCTCGAACTGCCCCAGGCCTGGCTTGATGCCTTCAAACCGGCGTATGACACGCTCACTGGTCAGGTAAAACTCCTGCTGACGACCTATTTTGAAGGCGTGACGCCTAACCTGAGCACCATTTCCGCGCTGCCGGTGCAGGGTCTGCACGTTGACTGTGTACACGGTAAAGATGATGTGGCGGAGCTGCACAAGCGCCTGCCCGCAGACTGGCTGCTCTCCGCCGGTCTGATTAACGGTCGTAACGTCTGGCGCGCCGATCTGACGGAGAAATATGCTCAGATTAAGGACATTGTCGGCAAACGTGAGCTGTGGGTGGCCTCTTCCTGTTCCCTGCTGCACAGCCCGATCGATCTTAGAGTGGAGACTCGCCTGGATGCCGAGGTGAAAAGCTGGTTTGCCTTCGCCCTGCAAAAATGTGAAGAGCTGACGCTGCTGCGCGATGCGCTGAACAGCGGCGACACGGCGGCGATTAGCGAATGGAGCGCACCGATCCAGGCGCGTCGTCACTCGGCGCGCGTGCACAACCCGGCGGTGGAAAAACGTCTGGCAGCTATCACCGCTCGGGACAGCCAGCGCCAGAGCCCTTACGAGGTGCGCGCTGAGGCGCAGCGCGCCCGCTTCAACCTGCCCGCGTGGCCGACCACGACCATCGGTTCATTCCCGCAAACCACCGAAATACGTGGCCTGCGTCTGGACTTCAAAAAGGGCAATCTGGATGCGAATCACTACCGCACCGGCATCGCGGAACACATCAAGCAGGCGATTATCGAGCAGGAACGCCTGGGGCTGGACGTGCTGGTGCACGGTGAAGCCGAGCGTAACGACATGGTGGAATACTTCGGTGAGCACCTGGACGGCTTCGTCTTTACCCAGAACGGCTGGGTGCAGAGCTACGGCTCCCGCTGCGTGAAGCCGCCGGTGGTTATTGGTGACGTCAGCCGTCCGGAAGCGATCACCGTGGAGTGGGCGAAATACGCGCAGTCCCTGACCGACAAGCCGGTGAAAGGGATGCTGACCGGTCCGGTGACCATTCTCTGCTGGTCGTTCCCGCGTGAAGACGTGACTCGTGAAACCATCGCCAAACAGATTGCCCTGGCGCTGCGTGATGAGGTGGCGGATCTGGAAGCGGCAGGCATTGGCATTATCCAGATTGACGAGCCCGCTCTGCGCGAAGGCCTGCCGCTGCGCCGCAGCGACTGGGATGCCTATCTGCAGTGGGGCGTGGAGGCGTTCCGCATCAACGCTGCGGTGGCGAAGGATGACACCCAGATCCACACCCACATGTGTTACTGCGAATTTAACGACATCATGGATTCGATTGCCGCGCTGGACGCCGACGTGATCACCATCGAGACCTCGCGTTCAGACATGGAGCTGCTGGAGTCGTTTGAAGAGTTCGACTACCCGAATGAAATCGGGCCGGGCGTGTACGACATTCACTCCCCGAACGTGCCGAGCGTGGAGTGGATTGAAGCCCTGCTGAAAAAAGCGGCCCAGCGCATTCCGGCAGAGCGCCTGTGGGTGAACCCGGACTGCGGACTGAAAACCCGCGGCTGGCCGGAGACGCGCGCGGCGCTGGCGAACATGGTGAAGGCGGCGCAGAACCTGCGTCAGGCTTGATGATGCGTAGGCCCGGTAAGGCATAGCCGCCACCGGGCTTTTTTATTACGCTTTCTTACCGCCGTACTGGCTAAACCACGCCAGCATTCTCTGCCAGCCATCTTTGGCTGATTCTGCGTGATAGCTCGGACGATAATCCGCATTAAACGCGTGCCCGGCATCCGGGTACACCACAATCTCCGCCTTCGCATTTGCCGCGCGGAGCGCATGGCGCATGGTCTCTACCGAATCCAGCGAAATACCGGTGTCCTGACCGCCGTAAAGCCCTAACACGGGGGCATTTAAATCGGTGGCGATATCGACGGGATGTTTCGGTGAGTTCAGCGTTTTTTCACCCACCAGTTTGCCGTACCAGGCGACAGCGGCTTTGAGCTGCGGGTTATGTGCGGCATACAGCCAGCTAATGCGTCCGCCCCAGCAGAAACCGGTGACCAGAAGACGATGCGGATCGCCGCCGTTGCGCGCCGCCCAGCTGGCGACGTGGTCGAGATCGGCCAGCACCTGCGCGTCCGGGACTTTGCTGACCAGGTTGCTGAGCAGTGTGGGAATATCGCTGTAGTCGTTCGGATCGCCCTGACGGAAGTAGAGCTCTGGGGCAACGGCCAGATACCCTTCCAGCGCCAGCCGGCGGCAGAGGTCGCGAATGTGTTCGTGAACACCAAATATCTCCTGAATCACAATCACGATGGGCAGCGGGCCCTCTGCCGATTTTGGCCGTGCGTGATAAGCAGGCATATTCTCCCCCTGCGAGGGAATGGAGGTCTCACCCGCGGTAATTGCCGCTTCTGGCGTCGACACGATGGTTGAAGCATGTGGGGCCGCAGCAGGTGCAAAACCGGTTTTTTCAGTCATGGCATTCTCCGTACCAATGAGTTAGCGCAAAGGTAAATATAGACACCAGGTTAACAACTCACAGTGCCTTAAACGGTCTATCTTTTGTGCAGCACCTGGCGATATAACTTGTTAATGTGATTTGAATCACCTTTTTATGGAAATTCAATGTAATCATTTTCATTCATGGTGAGGTGTGTCACGAAAATATGCTTACTGCTTCTGTAAAGTACCGTTTTACTTCTTCTGACTAACCGACCCACAGAGGAGTCACCTATGTCTAAGTCTGATGTTTTTCATCTCGGCCTCACCAAAAACGATTTACAAGGGGCTACGCTCGCTATCGTCCCTGGCGATCCTGAGCGTGTGGAAAAGATCGCCGCGCTGATGGATAAGCCGGTCAAGCTGGCTGCCCATCGTGAGTTCACCACCTGGCGCGCAGAGCTGGATGGCAAAGCGGTGATCGTGTGCTCTACCGGTATCGGTGGTCCGTCTACGTCTATTGCTGTTGAAGAGCTGGCACAGCTGGGCATTCGTACTTTCCTGCGTATCGGCACCACCGGCGCTATCCAGCCGCACATCAACGTCGGTGACGTGCTGGTCACGACCGCGTCCGTTCGTCTGGACGGCGCAAGCCTGCATTTTGCACCGATGGAATTCCCGGCAGTGGCTGATTTCGAATGCACCACCGCGCTGGTTGAAGCCGCGAAATCCGTGGGCGCAACTACCCACGTGGGCGTCACAGCCTCTTCCGACACCTTCTACCCGGGCCAGGAGCGTTACGATACTTTCTCAGGCCGCGTGGTAAGCCGTTTCAAAGGCTCAATGGAAGAGTGGCAGTCCATGGGCGTAATGAACTACGAAATGGAATCCGCAACGCTGCTGACCATGTGCGCAAGCCAGGGTCTGCGTGCCGGTATGGTGGCGGGCGTTATCGTCAACCGCACCCAGCAGGAGATCCCGAACGCAGAAACCATGAAGCAGACCGAAAGTCATGCAGTGAAAATCGTGGTGGAAGCAGCGCGTCGCCTGATCTAATCCTCTCTTCTGAAATCAAAGGCCGACGCGTTCGGCCTTTATTTTTTGCGTAGCGCCTCGCAGGAAAACCCTTTCAAACTGGACGTTTATACAGCACAATTCTATTTTGTGCGGGTAATACGTTGATGCAGGGGGCATTGTGGATATCTCAGTCCTGATTTATGCGGTGATTGCGGTGGCGGGCGTGGCGATAGGCTGGCTCATTTCCAGCTATCAGCATGCACAGCAGAAGGCCGACCAGCTGGCCGAGCGCGAAGAGATAGTCGCTGAATTAAGCGCGGCAAAGCAGCAGCTTGCGCTGAGTGACCACTGGCGAGAGGAGTGCGAGTTGCTCAACAACGAGCTGCGCAACCTGCGAGATATCAACACCTCGCTGGAGGCCGATCTCCGCGAAGTCACTACCCGCCTTGAATCCACCCAGCTGCATGCGGAAGACAAAATCCGCCAGATGATCAACAGCGAGCAGCGCCTCAGCGAACAGTTTGAGAATCTCGCCAACCGAATTTTTGAGCACAGCAACCGCCGCGTTGACGAACAGAACCGCCAGAGCCTCAACAGCCTGCTGACGCCGCTGCGCGAACAGCTGGACGGTTTTCGCCGTCAGGTGCAGGACAGCTTTGGTCAGGAGGCCCGCGAGCGGCACACGCTGGCGCATGAGATTCGCAATCTCCAGCAGCTGAATGCGCAAATGGCGCAGGAAGCGGTCAACCTGACCCGCGCGCTGAAAGGGGATAACAAAACCCAGGGCAACTGGGGAGAAGTGGTGCTGACCCGCGTGCTGGAGGCCTCTGGTCTGCGGGAGGGGTATGAATACGAAACGCAGGTGAGTATTGAAAACGATGCCCGCTCGCGCATGCAGCCGGATGTGATTGTGCGGCTGCCGCAGGGTAAAGATGTGGTCATTGACGCCAAAATGACGCTGGTGGCGTATGAGCGTTACTTTAATGCGGACGATGACTACACGCGCGAGTCTGCGCTGCAGGAACACATTGCCTCCGTGCGTAACCACATTCGTCTGCTTGGCAGAAAAGACTACCAGCAGCTGCCGGGGCTGCGCTCGCTGGACTATGTCCTGATGTTCATCCCTGTAGAACCCGCATTTCTGCTGGCACTCGACAGACAGCCTGAACTTATCACCGAAGCGCTCAAAAATAACATTATGCTGGTCAGCCCCACCACGCTGCTGGTAGCGTTACGCACTATTGCGAACCTGTGGCGCTATGAGCACCAGAGCCGCAACGCTCAGCAGATTGCCGATCGTGCCAGCAAGCTTTACGACAAAATGCGCCTCTTCGTGGACGACATGTCTTCAGTCGGGCAGAGCCTGGATCGTGCGCAGGATAACTACCGCCAGGCGATGAAAAAACTCGCCTCCGGACGCGGCAATCTGCTGGCACAGGCCGAATCATTCCGCAGCCTGGGGGTTGAGGTTAAACGCGAGATTAATCCGGAATTGGTCGAACAGGCCACCGCCCAGGACGACGAGTTTCGCCTGCGAGAAGATGCAGACGGACAAAATACAAACAGTGAAGACAATACGTTAGCGGCGGATTTATCACCAGACGAGACTCCAGCGCGTTTCTTTCGCGGTGGTTGAAACGTAGGGCAAACGCGCCCAATCTGTTACACTTCACGAACATTTTACTGATAAGCAGGCTCTGAGATGGCTGACGATTCACAAGACACAACGCACTTTGGTTTTCAGACTGTCGCCAAAGCGCAGAAAGCTGACATGGTGGCCCACGTATTTCATTCCGTGGCGGCGAAGTACGATGTGATGAATGACCTGATGTCGTTCGGCATTCATCGCTTGTGGAAGCGCTTCACCATTGACTGTAGCGGCGTACGCCGTGGACAAACGGTGCTGGATTTAGCCGGTGGTACGGGCGATTTAACCGCGAAATTCTCCCGTCTGGTGGGCGAAACCGGTCGCGTTGTTCTCGCCGATATTAATGACTCCATGCTGAAAATGGGACGCGAAAAGCTGCGTAACATCGGCGTGGTGGGGAATGTGGAGTATGTGCAGGCAAATGCCGAAGCGCTGCCGTTCCCGGACAATACCTTTGATTGCATCACGATCTCTTTCGGTCTGCGTAACGTGACTGATAAAGAAAAAGCGCTGCGCTCTATGTACCGCGTGCTGAAGCCGGGTGGACGTCTGCTGGTGCTCGAGTTCTCTAAACCGATCATTGAGCCGCTGAGCAAAGCCTACGACGCCTATTCCTTCCACGTGCTGCCGCGTATTGGCGAGCTGGTGGCTAACGATGCTGAAAGCTACCGCTATCTGGCGGAGTCTATCCGTATGCACCCGGATCAGGACACATTAAAAGCCATGATGCAGGACGCGGAATTTGAGAACGTTGAATATTTCAACCTGACGGCGGGTGTCGTCGCGCTGCATCGCGGTTACAAATTCTGAGTGGAGGTGTCCCGTGCCCTTTAAACCCTTAGTCTCCGCAGGCGTCGAGAATGTACTGAACGCTTTTCTGTATCGCGCTCCGGCGCTGAAAGCTGCGCGTCAGCGGCTAAACGGGAAGGTATTGCGCATTGTTTTAAAAGAGTTATCGACGCCGCTTGTGCTGGTATTCAGCGAACGCCAGCTTGACGTACTGGGGGAGTGGGAAGGTGAAGCTGACTGCTCGGTCATCACGCACATGAGCGTGCTGCCAAAACTGCGCGATCGCCAGCAATTAACGGCGCTTATCCGCAGCGGTGAGCTGGAAGTGGAGGGCGACATTCAGGTCGTGCAGAACTTCGTTGCGCTCACCGATCTGGCGGAGTTCGATCCGGCGGAGCTGCTCGCGCCTTTTATCGGCGACATTGCCGCCGAAGGCATCGGGAAAGTTCTTCATGGCGGCGCCTCCTTTGCGCGTAAAAGCCTCCAGCGCCAGCAACGCTATGCGGCGGAAGTGCTGACTGAGGAGTGGCGAATGGCGCCCGGGCCACTGGAAGTTGCATGGTTTGCGGAAGAGACCGCTGCTGTTGAACGTGCGGTTGATGCGTTAACCAAACGGCTGGAAAAACTGGAGGGCAAATGACGCCTGGTGAAATTCGGCGCCTCTATTTTATTATTCGCACCTTTTTGAGCTACGGGCTCGACGAGCTTATCCCCAAAATGCGTATCACGCTGCCGCTTCGTATCTGGCGGCGGATGCTCTTCTGGATGCCTAATCGCCATAAAGGTCAACCGCTGGGTGAGCGTCTGCGCCTGGCGCTGCAGGAGCTCGGTCCGGTTTGGATTAAATTCGGGCAGATGCTGTCGACCCGCCGCGATCTCTTCCCGCCTCTGATTGCCGATGAGCTCGCGATGCTGCAGGATCGCGTCGCACCGTTTGACGGCGCGCGCGCGAAAAAGCAAATTGAAGAGGCTATGGGAAATATACCCGTCGAGACCTGGTTTGACGATTTCGACATTAACCCACTTGCATCGGCCTCTATTGCGCAGGTGCACACCGCGCGTCTGAAAGAAAACGGCAAAGAAGTCGTTATTAAGGTCATTCGTCCGGATATCCTGCCAGTCATCAAAGCGGACATGAAGCTGATTTATCGTCTGGCGCGCTGGGTGCCACGCCTGCTGCCGGACGGGCGTCGTCTTCGTCCACTGGAAGTGGTGCGGGAATATGAAAAAACGCTGATTGATGAGCTTAACCTGCTGCGCGAATCGGCAAACGCCATTCAGCTGCGTCGCAACTTTGAAAACAGCCCGATGCTCTATGTACCTGAAGTCTATTCTGACTACTGCAGCCAGAACATGATGGTGATGGAGCGTATCTACGGTATTCCGGTTTCTGATGTGGTCGCCCTGGAGAAACAGGGAACGAACATGAAGCTCCTGGCTGAACGTGGCGTACAGGTCTTCTTTACCCAGGTGTTCCGCGACAGCTTTTTCCATGCGGACATGCACCCGGGCAATATCTTCGTGAGCTACGAGCATCCTGAGGATCCGAAATATATCGGTATCGACTGCGGAATTGTGGGTTCGCTGAACAAGGAAGATAAACGGTATCTGGCTGAGAACTTCATCGCGTTCTTCAACCGCGACTACCGTAAGGTGGCCGAGCTGCACGTCGATTCCGGCTGGGTGCCGCCGGATACCAACGTAGAAGAGTTCGAGTTCGCGATCCGGACCGTTTGTGAACCTATTTTTGAAAAACCGCTGGCGGAAATTTCCTTTGGGCACGTGCTGTTAAACCTGTTCAACACGGCTCGCCGTTTTAATATGGAAGTTCAGCCACAGCTAGTTTTACTTCAGAAAACATTACTTTACGTTGAGGGTGTAGGCCGACAGCTCTATCCTCAGTTAGACTTGTGGAAGACCGCGAAACCTTTCCTTGAATCCTGGATTAAGGATCAGGTTGGCATTCCGGCGCTGGTGCGCTCGCTGAAAGAGAAAGGTCCGTTCTGGATAGAAAAAATGCCTGAAATTCCTGAACTGGTTTATGACAGTTTGCGTCAGAGCAAGAACCTTCAGCACAGCATGGATAAAATCGCCCGCGAACTTCAGTCCAGCCGCGTTCGCCAGGGGCAGTCACGCTATCTCTTTGGGATTGGCGCAACGCTGCTGCTGAGCGGTACGCTGCTGCTGATCAATCGTCCGGACTGGCAGATGATGCCAGCCTGGCTGATGGCTGGCGGAGTGGTAGTCTGGCTAGCAGGCTGGCGAAAAACGCGCTGAGCGTGCGTCGCTATCGACGGGTCGCATACGTATAATGCGACCTGACTCATTAATCATCTATCCCTGAGGAACATGTATGGGTGGTATCAGTATCTGGCAATTAGTCATTATTGCCGTCATCGTCGTGCTGCTGTTTGGCACCAAAAAGCTCGGTTCTATTGGTTCCGATCTGGGCGCGTCTATCAAAGGCTTCAAGAAAGCGATGAGCGATGATGAGAGCAAGCAGGATAAAACCAGCCAGGACGCTGACTTTACTGCTAAATCCATCGCCGACAAGCAAGAAGAAGCCAAAAAGGAAGACGCTAAACGCCACGATAAAGAGCAGGTGTAAGTCGTGTTCGACATTGGTTTTAGTGAGCTCCTGCTGGTCTTTGTGATTGGCCTGATTGTGCTGGGGCCGCAGCGTCTGCCGGTGGCAGTGAAAACCGTTGCGGGCTGGGTTCGTGCGCTGAGATCGCTGGCATCGACCGTTCAGAATGAGCTGGCGCAGGAGCTTAAGCTGCAGGAATTTCAGGAAAGCCTGAAAAAGGTCGAGAAGGCGAGCATGGATAACCTGACGCCGGAACTGAAAGCGTCAATGGATGAGCTGCGCGAAGCGGCGGAATCGATGAAGCGCTCCTATAGCGTTAACGATCCTGAAAAAGCGAGCGATGAAGCGAACACCATTCATAACCCGGTGGTTAAGGGCAGCGAGGAGCAGCGCGAGGGCGTAACGCCTGCCAGTGCTGAACATCAGGCTGCCGCACCAGAACAGACGCCGCAGGAAACCGAATTGAAAAAACAGGCGCAGCCGGAAGAGCCGGTGGCAAAAGCGGCGGAAGTGAAGCCCGCTGCGTCCGTTTCCGAATCATCCCCCTCGTCGAGTGATAAAGCGTAAACATGGCAGTAGATGATACTCAACCGCTGATTACGCACCTCATTGAGCTGCGTAAGCGCCTGTTAAACTGCATTATTGCGGTTTTACTCATATTCCTGTGCCTGGTCTATTTTGCCAACGATATCTATCAGGTGGTCTCTGCACCGCTGATCAAGCAGATGCCGCTGGGCGCAACGATGATTGCAACAGACGTTGCTTCTCCATTCTTTACCCCCATCAAGCTGACCTTCTGGGTGTCGTTGATTGCCTCTGCACCGGTCATTCTTTACCAGGTGTGGGCGTTTGTGGCGCCAGCGCTGTATAAGCATGAACGCAAGCTGGTGATCCCGCTGCTGGTGTCCAGCTCGCTGCTGTTCTATATCGGCATGGCGTTTGCCTATTTCGTTGTCTTCCCACTGGCCTTCGGCTTCCTGACGCATACCGCGCCGGAAGGGGTCCAGGTGTCGACGGATATCGCCAGCTACCTCAGCTTTGTGATGGCACTGTTTATGGCGTTTGGCGTGGCATTCGAAGTACCGGTGGCGATTGTGCTGCTCTGCTGGTTAGGAGTAACGACCCCGGATGACCTGCGTAAGAAGCGTCCGTATATCCTTGTGGGCGCATTTGTTGTCGGCATGCTTCTGACACCGCCGGATGTGTTCTCGCAGACGCTGCTGGCCATACCGATGTACTGTCTGTTTGAGGTCGGCGTTTTCTTCTCGCGTTTCTACGTGGGTAAAGGACGTCGAGCGGATGACGAAGACGATACGTCCGACAAGACCACTGAAGAGTAAAACCAGCCGCCCGTCAGGGCGGTTGTTATATGGGGATTTGCATGTTTGATATCGGACTCAATCTGACCAGCTCGCAGTTTGCGAAAGATCGTGATGAGGTGATTGCGCGTGCGTTTGCCGCCGGGGTGAAAGGGCTGCTGCTGACAGGTACCAACCTGCATGAGAGCGAGCAGGCGCAGCAGCTGGCGCAACGCTACGAACGCTGTTGGTCTACCGCTGGCGTGCATCCTCACGACAGCAGCCAGTGGACCCCGGAAAGCGGGGAAACCCTACGCAGGCTGGCGAAGACACCAGAAGTGGTAGCGATTGGCGAATGCGGCCTCGATTTCAACCGTAACTTTTCCACGCCTGAAGAGCAGGAAAAAGCATTCACTGCCCAGCTTGCGCTGGCGGCAGAGCTGGGAATGCCCGTGTTTATGCACTGCCGCGACGCGCATGAGCGTTTCCTGGCACTTCTGGATCCGTGGCTGGAGAAACTGCCCGGTGCGGTACTCCACTGCTTTACCGGTTCACGGCAGGAAGCGCTGGATTGCCTGGAGCGAGGGCTTTATCTGGGTATTACCGGCTGGGTGTGCGATGAGCGTCGCGGGCTTGAACTTCGTGAGCTATTGCCGGTAATCTCGGCTGACCGGCTGCTCCTCGAAACCGATGCACCTTATCTGCTACCGCGCGATATGAAACCCAAACCGGCATCGCGGCGAAATGAGCCCGCGTATCTGGGGCACATTGTTGAGAGCGTCGCGAAGTGGCGCGGAGAGGATCCGCACTGGCTTTCGGCGCAGACGGATGACAACGTGCGTAATCTGTTCGGGATAAACGTTTAAAGCTTGCGGAAGTCGGTGTTTTTAACGCTCTGCAGCACCTGCTTGTTCAGAAGATTGAGCAACAGCATAGAGCGCGCTTCCCCGTCCGGCTCGGCAAAAATCGCCTGCAGGCCTTCGAAAGCGCCTTCGGTAATCACGACGCTATCGCCCGAGTAAGGAGTTTCGGGGTCGGTGATCCCTTCAGGCTGCTGATAAACCGACAGCTGATGAATGACCGTCGACGGAACCGTTGCCGGGTGGGCACCAAAACGAACGAAGTGGCTGACGCCGCGCGTTGCGCTGATGGTGGTGGTGTGGATGACTTCCGGGTCGAACTCCACGAACAGGTAGTTCGGGAACAACGGCTCACTGACGGTTGTGCGCTTCCCGCGCTGCATTTTTTCAAGCGTGATCACGGGTGTCAGGCAATTGACAGACTGACGTTCAAGATGTTCCTGCGCGCGCTGAAGTTGCCCGCGTTTGCAATACAGTAAATACCAGGCCTGCATAATCACTCTTTCCCTTAGTTCGGGGCGCAAGCATATCAAAACCCTGGCGGGATCGCTAAGTTGATTATAATGGGGGAAAATGGAACAGAACGCATAAGTTCACGCTTATTTAACAAAATTACAGCATCAAGCAGGCTTACGCCGTATAATGAAGCGCTTACAGAGAGGCCATGATTAACTGCATGAAATACCACGATCTCCGCGACTTCCTGACGCTGCTGGAAAAGCAGGGTGAACTCAAACGTATTACACTTCCTGTCGATCCTTATCTGGAAATGACAGAAATTGCTGACCGCACCCTGCGTGCCGGTGGCCCTGCATTACTGTTTGAAAATCCGAAAGGTTACTCCATGCCGGTGCTGTGCAACCTGTTTGGTACACCGCGTCGTGTTGCACTGGGAATGGGGCAGGAAGACGTCTCTGCGCTGCGTGAAGTCGGTAAACTGCTGGCGTTTCTGAAAGAGCCGGAGCCCCCGAAGGGCTTTCGCGATCTGTTCGACAAGCTGCCGCAGTTTAAGCAGGTGCTGAACATGCCTACCAAACGCCTGCGCGGCGCGCCGTGCCAGCAGAAAGTGCTGGAAGGCGATGCGGTTGATCTGACCAAAATCCCTATCATGCAGTGCTGGCCTGAAGATGCCGCTCCGCTGATCACCTGGGGGCTGACCGTTACGCGCGGCCCGCACAAAGAGCGGCAAAATCTCGGTATTTACCGCCAGCAGTTGATTGGCAAGAATAAACTCATCATGCGCTGGCTGTCGCATCGCGGCGGCGCGCTGGATTTCCAGGAGTGGTGCGCTGCGCATCCGGGGGAGCGTTTCCCGGTGTCTGTCGCCTTAGGCGCCGATCCGGCCACCATTCTGGGAGCCGTCACGCCCGTGCCGGATACGCTCTCTGAATATGCGTTTGCAGGCCTGCTGCGCGGAACGAAAACCGAAGTCGTGAAGTGTATCTCTAACGATCTTGAAGTTCCGGCCAGTGCGGAAATTGTGCTGGAAGGTTACCTTGAGCAGGGTGAAATGGCGCCAGAAGGCCCTTACGGCGACCACACCGGCTATTACAACGAAGTGGATAACTTCCCGGTGTTTACCGTGACGCACATTACGCAGCGTGAAGATGCGATTTATCACTCCACGTATACCGGACGTCCACCGGATGAACCGGCGGTGCTGGGCGTGGCGCTGAATGAAGTGTTTGTGCCGATCCTGCAAAAGCAGTTCCCGGAAATTGTTGATTTTTATCTGCCGCCTGAAGGATGCTCGTATCGCATGGCGGTGGTCACGATGAAGAAGCAGTATCCTGGTCACGCTAAACGCGTGATGATGGGCGTATGGTCTTTCCTGCGCCAGTTTATGTATACCAAATTTGTTATTGTCTGCGATGATGACGTTAACGCCCGCGACTGGAATGACGTAATCTGGGCCATTACCACGCGAATGGACCCGGCGCGCGATACGGTGTTAGTCGAAAACACGCCGATAGATTACCTGGATTTTGCCTCGCCGGTTTCCGGTCTTGGCTCAAAGATGGGACTGGATGCCACAAATAAATGGCCTGGCGAAACCGACCGTGAATGGGGTCGCCCGATCAAAAAAGATCCTGCAGTGACCGCGCGAATTGACGCGATCTGGGACGAGCTGGCCATAATGAATAACGGTAAACCCTGAGCTAACCGTTAAGCCCTATAGACTTCCCGACAGAGAGAGCGAATGACAACCTTAAGCTGTAAAGTGACCTCGGTAGATGCCATCACCGACACCGTATATCGCGTCCGTTTAGTGCCTGAAGCGCCATTCTCTTTCCGCGCGGGTCAGTACCTGATGGTCGTGATGGATGAGCGTGATAAGCGTCCTTTCTCTATGGCCTCAACGCCAGCGGAGCAGGAATTTATTGAGCTTCATATTGGTGCGTCAGAGCTTAACCTGTATGCGATGGCGGTGATGGATCGGATCCTGAAGGAACGTGAAATCGTGGTGGATATTCCGCACGGCGATGCGTGGCTGCGCGATGACGAAGACCGTCCGCTGATCCTGATTGCTGGCGGTACGGGCTTCTCTTATGTGCGCTCTATTCTGTTGACCGCACTGGCGCGTAACCCGGACCGTGACATCACCATTTACTGGGGTGGCCGCGAAGAGAAACATCTGTACGACCTGTCTGAGCTGGAAGCGCTGAGCGTAACCCATCCTAACCTGCGCATTGAGCCGGTGGTTGAGCAGCCGGAAGAGGGCTGGCGTGGTCGTAGCGGGACGGTGCTGACAGCGGTGCTGCAGGATCACGGCACGCTGGCAGGGCACGATATCTACATTGCTGGCCGTTTTGAGATGGCGAAAATTGCCCGCGACCTGTTCTGCAACGAACGTGACGCGCGTGAAGACCGCCTGTTTGGCGATGCGTTTGCCTTCATTTAAATAAAAAACCCGCCCCTGACAGGCGGGAAGAACGGCAACTAAACTCTTTCTCTTCGCCAATGACGCCATAACTGCGTTGGCTGCGCTCGTTCACCCGAATCACTTACTTGAGTAAGCTCATCGGGATTCGATCGCTTGCCGCCTTGTTCTGACGCCATTGGCTTTGAGATACTTTTCCTGATTTACACTCTCTCAAACACCGTCGCGATACCTTGACCCAGCCCGATACACATCGTTGCCAGACCAAACTGGGCATCTTTGCGTTCCATCAGGTTAATCAGCGTCGTGCTGATACGCGCCCCGGAGCAGCCCAGCGGGTGTCCGAGGGCGATCGCGCCGCCGTTGAGGTTAATCTTCTCGTCGATCTGCTCCATCAGCCCCAGATCTTTAATGCACGGCAGGATCTGCGCGGCGAACGCTTCGTTCATTTCAAACAGGTCGATGTCGCTGGCGGTTAATCCCGCTTTTTTCAGCGCCAGCTTCGAGGCCGGAACCGGGCCGTAACCCATGATGGAAGGATCGCAGCCCACGACCGCCATCGAACGTACCCGAGCGCGAGGGGTTAAGCCCAGCTCGCGGGCGCGACTTTCGCTCATTACCAGCATCGCCGCGGCACCGTCGGACAACGCCGACGAGGTCCCTGCCGTAACCGTACCGGTGACCGGATCAAACGCAGGGCGCAGGGTAGAAAGCGCTTCTACGGTGGTTTCCGGGCGGATGACTTCGTCGTAGCTGAACTGCTTCAGTACGCCGTCTGCGTCGTGGCCGCCGGTCGGGATGATCTCATTCTTAAAGGCACCGGACTGCGTTGCCGCCCATGCGCGAGCGTGAGAGCGCGCGGCAAAGGCATCCTGCATTTCACGGCTAATGCCGTGCAGACGAGAGAGCATCTCGGCGGTCAGGCCCATCATCCCCGCGGCTTTCGCCACGTTACGGCTCATGCCAGGATGAAAATCGACCCCGTGGCTCATCGGCACGTGGCCCATGTGCTCGACCCCGCCCACCAGGCAGGCCTGCGCATCACCGGTCATGATCATGCGTGCCGCGTCGTGCAGCGCCTGCATTGACGAACCGCACAGGCGGTTCACGGTGACGGCCGGAACCGAATGCGGGATCTCCGCCAGCAGCGACGCGTTACGGGCGATGTTGAAACCTTGCTCCAGGGTCTGCTGCACGCAGCCCCAGTAGATATCGTCCAGCGCAGCAGGATCCAGCCCCGGGTTACGCGCCAGCAGGCTACGCATCAGATGTGCGGAGAGGTCCTCCGCACGCACGTTACGGAATGCACCGCCTTTTGAACGGCCCATCGGGGTGCGAATCGCATCAACAATGACAACCTTTTCCATTGTGACTCCTTAAGCCGTTTTCAGCTCGCCAACCGGACGGGCTGGCTCAACTGCTGGATAGTAGGGTTCGTTATGGCGCGCTTTGTTACGCAGCCCTTCCGGCACCTCATAAAGCGGGCCGAGGTGCTGATACTGCTGAGCCATATCGAGATAGCGGGCGCTGCCGAGCGTGTCCAGCCAGCGGAACGCGCCGCCGTGGAACGGAGGGAAGCCCAGGCCGTATACCAGCGCCATGTCGGCTTCTGCCGGGCTGGCGATGATACCTTCTTCGAGGCAACGCACCACTTCGTTGATCATCGGAATCATCATGCGGGCGATGATCTCATCGTCGGTGAAGTCGCGTTTTGGCTGGCTAACGTCGGCCAGCAGACCATCCACCACGGCATCTTCTTCTTTCTTCGGTTTGCCTTTGCTGTCTTCTTTATAGCGCCAGAAGCCCAGGCCGTTTTTCTGACCGAAGCGGTTAGCGTCGAACAGAGCGTCAATGGCGTCGCGATAATCTTTCTGCATGCGCTGCGGGAAGCCTGCCGCCATCACCGCCTGAGCGTGGTGAGCGGTATCAATGCCGACCACGTCCAGCAGATACGCCGGGCCCATCGGCCAGCCGAACTGTTTTTCCATCACTTTGTCGATTTTGCGGAAGTCCGCACCGTCGCGCAGCAGCTGGCTGAAGCCGGCGAAGTAAGGGAACAGCACGCGGTTGACGAAGAAGCCCGGGCAGTCGTTAACAACGATCGGCGTTTTGCCCATCTTGCTGGCCCATGCCACCACTTTAGCGATGGTTTCGTCAGAGGTTTTTTCCCCGCGGATCACTTCGACCAGCGGCATACGGTGTACCGGGTTGAAGAAGTGCATCCCACAGAAGTTTTCCGGACGCTTCAGCACGCTCGCCAGTTCGCTGATTGGAATGGTGGAGGTGTTTGAAGCCAGCACGGTCTCAGGACGAACTTTGTCTTCCGTTTCTGCCAGCACCGCTTTTTTGACTTTCGGGTTCTCAACAACCGCTTCAACGACGACGTCCACGCGGTCGAAACCGCTGTATTCCAGCACGGGCTGAATGGTGGAGATCACACCTGCAAGCTTCAGCCCGTCAATTTTTCCGCGCTCCAGCTGTTTATTCAGGAGCTTGGCCGCTTCGGTCATGCCCAGCGTCAGGGATTTCTCGCTGATGTCTTTCATCACCACCGGCACGCCTTTCCAGGCCGACTGGTAAGCGATGCCGCCACCCATAATGCCCGCGCCGAGTACCGCCGCATGTTTTGGCGTCTCAACGTTTTTGGTCAGCTGCCTGGCTTTACCCTTCACGAACTGATCGTTGAGGAAGATACCGACCAGCGCGCGAGCTTCATTGGTGTGCGCCAGAGGGACAAAGCTCTGATTTTCGAGCTTCAGCGCTTCATCGCGTCCGAGACGAGCAGCTGCTTCAATGGTTTTCACCGCCGTGATCGGTGCCGGGTAGTGTTTACCCGCCGTCTGCATCACCATGCCTTTGGCGATGGTGAAGCTCATGGTGGCTTCAATCTTGCTGAGTTTTAACGGTTCCAGCTTCGGCTGGCGTTTGGCTTTCCAGTCGAGATCGCCGTTAATGGCCTGACGCAGAATGGCGAGTGCACCTTCAACCAGTTTCTCTGGCTTCACGACGCCGTCGACCAGGCCGATTTTCTGAGCCTGTTCTGCGCCGACATCTTTACCTGCGGCAATGATCTCAAGGGCGCTGTCGGCACCCAGCATGCGCGGCATACGCACGGAGCCGCCAAAGCCCGGCATGATGCCCAGCTTGGTTTCCGGCAGGCCGATGCGCAGGTCCGGCGTCGCCAGACGGTAGTCGGTCGCGAGTACGCATTCGCAGCCGCCGCCCAGCGCGTAGCCGTTAACGGCGGAAATGGTCGGGACAGGCAGATCTTCCAGACGATTAAAGACGCTGTTGGCAAAGTGCAGCCACTGGCTCAGCTGTTCTTCCGGGACCAGGAACAGCGAAAGAAACTCGGTGATATCGGCACCGACAATAAAGGCCGCTTTGTTCGAACGCAGCAGCAGCCCTTTTAATTCAGGTTGTTTTTCAAGAACATCCAGCGCCTGGCCAAGACTGGCCACCGTCGCGGTATCAAGCTTGTTCACTGAGCCGGGGGCATCGAACACCAGTTCGGCAATGCCATCTTCCAGCCAGTTGAGGTACAGGGTGTCGCCTTTGTAGAGCATGTCAGTCTCCTGAATCCAGCAATTGGATCTGGTCATACCAGATGAATCGGAGTGTGGGATTTATGTTAATAAAATGCAAATTACTCATTAAGAAAATGCTGCATTGATCACGGTCGGTGGAAATCACGCAGCCGGAGTGAGGTGTGCTAAGATGCGATGACTTGAGGTCAAAAAAACGAAAGGAAGAATGATGGACTCACTGGCTTCGCTTTATAAAAATCATATCGTTACCCTACAGGAACGTACCCGCGATGTACTGGCCCGCTTCAAGCTGGATGCGCTGCTGATCCACTCCGGCGAGCTGATGAATACCTTTCTGGATGACCACGCTTATCCGTTTAAGGTGAACCCGCAGTTCAAAGCCTGGGTGCCGGTGACTCAGGTTCCAAATTGCTGGCTGCTGGTAGACGGCGTGAACAAGCCGAAACTGTGGTTCTACCTGCCGGTCGATTACTGGCACAACGTAGAACCGCTGCCGACCTCTTTCTGGACGGAAGAGATTGATGTGATTGCACTGCCGAAAGCGGACGGTATTGGTAGCCAGCTGCCTGCCGCACGAGGCAACATCGGCTACATTGGCCCTGTTCCGGAGCGCGCGCTGGGTCTGGATATTCCGGCAGACAAACTCAATCCGAAAGGCGTGCTGGATTACCTGCACTATTACCGCGCCTATAAAACCGACTACGAACTTTACTGCATGCGTGAAGCGCAAAAAACGGCGGTGAATGGCCACCGTGCCGCGCACGAAGCGTTCCAGTCGGGGATGAGCGAGTTCGACATCAATCAGGCCTATCTGACCGCGACGGGCCACCGTGATACCGACGTGCCGTACAGCAATATCGTCGCGCTGAACGAGCACGCGTCTGTGCTTCATTACACCAAACTGGATCACCATGTTCCGTCGGAGATGCGCAGCTTCCTGCTTGACGCAGGCGCCGAGTACAACGGTTACGCGGCCGACCTGACCCGTACCTGGGCGGCGAATGCGGATACCGATTTCGCGCAGCTGATTAAAGACGTAAACGATGAACAGCTGGCGCTGATTGCCACCATGAAGGCGGGCACCAGCTATGTGGATTACCACATCCAGTTCCATCAGCGCATCGCAAAACTGCTGCGTAAACATCAGATTGTGAAAGACATGAGCGAAGAAGCGATGGTCGAGAACGATCTGACCGGGCCATTCATGCCGCACGGTATCGGCCATCCGCTGGGCCTGCAGGTTCACGACGTTGCGGGCTTTATGCAGGATGACACCGGCACGCACCTGGCGGCACCGTCTAAATATCCTTACCTGCGCTGCACCCGTATTCTGGAGCCGCGTATGGTGTTGACGATTGAACCGGGGATCTACTTTATCGAATCCCTGCTGGCGCCGTGGCGTGAAGGCCGGTTTAGCAAGCACTTCAACTGGGAAAAAATTGAGGCGCTGAAGCCGTTTGGCGGTATTCGTATTGAGGATAACGTGGTGATTCACGAAAACGGTATCGAGAATATGACGCGAGACCTGAAGCTGGCCTGATGGAAAGCTGGCTGATACCGGTTGAACCGGTCACCTTTGTTGAGGAAATCAAGAAAAGCCGCTTTATTACGCTGCTGGCGCATACCGACGGCGTAGAGGCGGCAAAGGCGTTTGTCGAATCCGTTCGGGCTGAACATCCTGACGCGCGTCACCACTGTGTGGCGTGGGTGGCTGGGCCGCCGGATGATTCACAACAGCTGGGGTTTTCCGACGACGGTGAACCGGCGGGCACGGCCGGTAAACCCATGCTTTCGCAGCTGATGGGCAGCGGCGTGGGTGAAATTACCGCCGTGGTGGTGCGCTACTACGGCGGCATCCTGTTAGGCACGGGTGGGCTGGTAAAAGCCTATGGCGGCGGAGTTCAGCAGGCACTGAATATGCTCACAACTATCCGCAAAACGCCGCTCACCGAATATACTTTGTTGTGCGATTACGCTCAGCTATCGGGCATTGAAACGCTGCTCAAACAGTTTAACGGCGTCATCGCGCACAGTGAATATCAGGCAATGGTGCAATTACGCGTGGCGCTTCCTCAGGGGGAGCTGGCTGCTTTTTCAGCAAAACTGGCTGATTTTAGTCGTGGTTCGTTGCAATTGCTGCCGATTGAAGAATAATCCCCACCTCACTTTTTTGAATACCAAAGGAAGCGGCAGAGATGCATTTTCGTGCCATAACCCGAATCGTTGGACTGCTGGTCATACTTTTTTCCGGGACGATGATTCTCCCAGGACTGGTGGCGCTTATCTACCGGGACGGCGCGGGGCGGGCATTTACCCAGACCTTCTTTGTCGCGCTGGCGATCGGCTCGCTGCTGTGGTGGCCAAACCGTCGTCAGAAAGGTGAACTGAAATCTCGCGAAGGATTTCTTATTGTGGTCCTGTTCTGGACGGTGCTGGGGAGCGTCGGTTCGCTGCCCTTTATCTTCTCTGAACAGCCTAACCTGAGCATTACGGATGCCTTTTTTGAATCGTTCTCCGGTTTAACAACCACCGGGGCGACGACGCTGGTGGGGCTGGATTCACTCCCGCACGCCATTCTCTTTTATCGTCAGATGCTGCAGTGGTTCGGGGGGATGGGGATCATCGTCCTGGCAGTGGCTATTCTTCCTATTCTGGGCGTTGGCGGCATGCAGCTTTATCGCGCCGAAATGCCTGGGCCGCTGAAAGATAACAAAATGCGCCCGCGTATTGCCGAGACGGCGAAAACCCTCTGGCTTATCTATGTATTACTGACGGTGGCCTGTGCGCTGGCGCTATGGTTTGCCGGGATGCCCGCTTTCGACGCCATCGGACACAGCTTTGCGACGATCGCTATCGGCGGGTTCTCCACCCACGATGCCAGCGTCGGCTACTTCGACAGTCCAACGATTAACACCATTATTGCCATTTTCCTGCTGATTTCAGGCTGTAACTACGGTCTGCACTTCTCTTTACTGAGCGGGCGCAGCCTGAAGGTGTACTGGCGTGACCCGGAGTTCCGTATGTTTATTGGCGTCCAGCTTACGCTGGTAATCATCTGTACCCTGGTGCTGTGGTTCCATGATGTCTACAACTCCGCGCTGACCACGCTAAATCAGGCGTTCTTCCAGGTGGTATCAATGGCGACGACCGCCGGGTTTACCACGGACAGTATCGCGCGCTGGCCGCTGTTCCTGCCGGTGCTGCTGTTATGCTCGGCATTTATCGGGGGCTGTGCGGGTTCTACGGGCGGCGGCCTGAAGGTAATTCGTATTCTGCTGCTGTTTAAGCAGGGCAACCGTGAGCTGAAGCGCCTGGTCCACCCGAACGCGGTTTACAGCATTAAGCTGGGGAACCGCGCGCTGCCGGAACGTATCCTCGAAGCGGTGTGGGGGTTCTTCTCGGCGTATGCGCTGGTCTTTATCGTCAGTATGCTGGCGATTATTGCGACGGGGGTGGATGATTTCTCCGCCTTTGCGTCCGTCGTAGCAACATTGAATAACCTCGGGCCCGGTCTGGGCGTTGTGGCGGATAACTTTGCCAGCATGAACCCGGTCGCGAAATGGATCCTCATCGCCAATATGCTGTTTGGTCGTCTTGAGGTCTTTACGCTGCTGGTGCTGTTCACCCCTACATTCTGGCGCGAGTAAGGAGCCATTGATGAAAACATTGATTCTTTTCTCTACGCGAGACGGACAAACGCGTGAGATTGCCGCTTATCTGGCGTCGGAATTAAAAGAGCTGGGTATTTACTCTGATGTGGTGAACCTGAACCGTGCGGAGCAGATAGCCTGGCAGGAGTACGAGCGCGTGGTAATTGGCGCGTCAATTCGTTACGGGCATTTCCATCCGGCGCTGGATCGCTTTGTGAAGAAGCACACGGCGGTGCTCAACAAATTGCCCGGTGCCTTTTACTCGGTCAATCTTGTCGCACGTAAAGCCGAGAAGCGTACGCCGCAGACCAACAGCTACACGCGCAAGTTTTTACTCAGCTCGCCGTGGCAGCCAGACCTGTGCGCCGTCTTTGCCGGCGCGCTGCGCTACCCTCGCTACCGCTGGTATGACCGCTTTATGATCCGCCTGATTATGAAGATGACCGGGGGTGAAACCGATACGCGTAAAGAAGTGGTTTATACCGACTGGTCGCAGGTGGCCAGTTTTGCGCGGGAAATCGCACATTTAACGGGCGATTCGCGACATAAATAAGCGTTAAGTTTGAAAAGTGAGCGAACGAAAAGTTTTTTGTATTTTATGCTTGTCACGTCGGAATAACTCCCTATAATGCGCCTCCACTGACACGGAACAACGGCACACACGCCGCCGGGTCAGCAGAGAAAAGCGAAAATAAACGCTTGACTCTGAAGCGGGAAAGCGTAATATGCACACCCCGCGCCGCTGCGAAAAGCGAAGCGGCACTGCTCTTTAACA